>NZ_JBQKHJ010000012.1:0-102958 GCF_052118345.1 Prevotella sp. LCP21S3_D2
GTACTGGTCTCTATGTCCACGTCTCTCAGCCACATGCCACGTTAGGATTTCTTTCGTAAAGACATCGAAATACATGGTCAACTCAAAGAAGAACCAAGAGTATTTGATGACTGTCATGTCAGAGACGATAACTTGTCGAGGTCTGTCTACCGTGTCCCACGTGGAATAAATGAGGTTGGGGTACTTATCCTTTACCTTACGTGGTTTGTAATGTATCTTGTGTCTCGTTTGTGACTGAATACCAAGATATTGGAAGCATTTATAAGAGAAATTGTCGCTGATACTCAACTGTAAATTGATTCTTATGTACGCCGCCACCCACCTGTAGCCATGTGTAGGGTGTTCCGAGTGTATGTCCTCAACCACACCCACCATGAACTCACGATTGATCTCACGGGATGAAGGCTCTCTTCTAAGCCACTTGTAATACCCCGACCGACTTACTCCCATCATCTTGCAGATATCCTTGACAGGATACTCGTGCGATAGCATGTCCACTATTTTGAACTCTTCATTTTAAAACGAACATACTCCGTTTGCCCATCCTCGTTCTGCCTCACCAGATATTTTTTTTTGAGCCGTTCATTCTCAATACGCAAGCGTAGGATTTCTCGCTTATACCCCTCCTTGGTTTTGTCAATGCCCTCAGGAAGTATGTTCCCAATCTCAGCATCAGCACGAGCCAACCCCTCTATGCCTGCTTCTTCATATTGCTTCAGCCACTTCTTAAAAGAAGTTTCCGAGACATTGTTTGCCCTGCAGAAATCACCGAGCTTAACTTTGGAGTTTCCCTTGAACTTACGAATCAAGAACTCCTTTTCCAATGGATTTAAATGCTTTGCCATAAAAAGTTTCCTTTCTGGTGAATACTTGACGATAAGATAACCGTGCTTCGGCAAGTTGTGTGCCCTGTAGAGAGGGCGTAGCCCGAACGTAAGGGCACACAACTCTATCTGCTTGCAAAGGTAATCATTTTCCATCAGTTTTCCACCTTTCTGTGTCTACTTTTTGAGGGGCAGCAAAAGTGTAGTCATCAAAGTCATTAAGGATTTGAGCTTTCATATAAGCAAAGAAAAAGCCGCTAGGATATCGTGTGAGAATATCCTGGCGGCTTTATATGGTAGCTTGAAAAAACTTTATTTCTTGTCGTAAGCGTGAACAGGGTAGTCGATGGTATAGTGAAGACCACGGCTCTCCTTGCGCTCGATAGCCATACGGGTGATGAGGTAACCTACATTGATCATGTTGCGGAGCTCGCAGAGCTCCTTGCTCACCTTGACACGCTTGAAGAGATTCTCGGTCTCTTCGTAAAGAAGGTCGAGGCGGTCCCAGGCACGCTTCAGGCGAAGGTCGCTGCGCACGATGCCCACGTAGTTGCTCATACATTCGCCCACCTCCTTGACGCTCTGGGTAATCAATACCTTCTCCTCGTTGGTCAGGGTACCCTCGTCGTTCCAGGCAGGAACCTTCTCGTTGAAGTCGTATTCATCCACATGCTCCAGACTGTGCTTGGCAGCAGTCTCGGCATATACCACAGCTTCGATGAGAGAGTTGCTGGCAAGACGGTTGCCACCATGCAGACCGGTGCAGGAGCACTCGCCCAAGGCATAGAGGCGGTTGATGCTTGAACAGCCGTTCAAATCTACCTTGATACCACCACACATGTAGTGAGCTGCTGGACGAACTGGGATATAATCCTTGGTGATATCGATGCCGATGCTGAGACACTTGGCGTAGATATTTGGGAAGTGATGCTTGGTCTCCTCAGGATTCTTATGGGTAACATCCAGGCAGACATGATCCAGACCGTGAATCTTCATCTCCTTATCGATGGCACGTGCCACGATGTCGCGAGGAGCCAGGCTCAATCGCTTGTCATATTTCTCCATGAAGCTCTCGCCGTTAGGCAAACGCAAGATGCCACCATATCCACGCATAGCCTCGGTGATGAGGAAGGCAGGATGAGTCTCTCCTGGATGATAGAGAGCTGTAGGGTGGAACTGTACGAACTCCATATCGGCTACGGTACCCTTGGCACGGTAAACCATCGCCTCACCATCGCCGGTAGCAATGACAGGGTTGGTGGTAGTCTGATAAACAGCACCACATCCACCGGTACACATCACGGTAACCTTGCTCAGATAGGTATCCACCTTCTGGGTTTCAGGATTCAGAACGTAGGCTCCGTAACAGTTAATATAAGGTGTACGGCGAGTAACACGGGCACCCAAGTGGTGCTGGGTGATAATCTCTACTGCAAAATGATTTTCCTTGATATCAATGTCTGGGCAGTTGCGTACAGCCTCCATCAGACCGCGCTGGATTTCAGCACCCGTATCATCTGCATGATGAAGAATGCGGAACTCGCTATGTCCGCCCTCACGATGAAGATCGAACTTGCCGTCCTGCTGCTTGTCGAAGTTGACACCCCATTCCACGAGCTCCTTGATCTGCTCCGGTGCCATGGTGACAACCTGCTTCACTGCCTTATAATCGCTGATATAGTCACCAGCAATCATCGTATCTTGTATGTGCTTGTCGAAGTTATCTACTTCCAGGTTGGTAACTGACGCAACACCACCTTGTGCAAATGAAGTGTTCGCCTCATCGAGAGAGGTTTTGCAGATCATGCACACTTTACCTTTATGCGCTCTGGCTACTTTCAGGGCGTAACTCATACCGGCAACTCCTGAGCCGATAATCAGAAAATCATACTTATAAACCATGTGAGTTTATTCTAATAATGCTTAATTGTTTGCAAAAGTACTAATTTCTCTTTAATAATGAGTAAAAAGAGACGGATTTTTTGTAATTTTGCACCGAAATTTATGGTAATATGGTCTTTAAGACTATCAAAATGACAAATATTAACAAGATATGGCAGATAGAACTTTTCATAAACGCTTTACATTGACAGCCCGTTTGGGGGTGGCTGTCTTTGCATTTTTGGCTGGCTATTTCTTCTGGGTGAAGATGGCGATTATCGGCATCTTCCTGGCCATTGTCATCGTGGGCATGATAGAGCGTATTCTGAATACTACTTATACCTTTAAGAAGGTAAAACCTATCGACCGGGATTATGAGATGGAGTATCTGATCATCAACGAAGGAAGGTTCTCGTCCAACAAGAATGTACCGGTCTGCGACATCATAGATGTGCATCCGGTGAAGACTTTTATGGGACTGGACAGGTGTGTAGTGATAGAATATGGTCATAAGAACATGGTGGCCGTTCAGCCTGATAATGAAGAGGCTTTTGAGAAAGAAATTAAGAAACGACAAAGAAGTGAAGAATGAGGAACGAAGAGTGAAGAATTCAATTGTGATGGAAAAGATTAAATATATGATGTTGAGCCTGATGATGGCGATGGTTGTTGCATTGCCAATGCAGGCTCAAGATGTGAATGATGACGAGGTGGTAGAATCGCAGGACGAGACAGAATTGGCTGATTCTACCTTGATTGACTCCCTGGCTACTGATACCCAGAAGTTGCCTTGGCCTGTCTCGGTTCAGGTTGGTCTGGACAAACTCCTGGAGAGTAAGATGTTCGAGACATCGCAGGTGGGATTGATGGTATGGGACCTGGAGGCCGATTCCTGTATCTACAAGAGAAATGAGCGACAGCTGATGCGCCCGGCTAGTACAATGAAGCTCCTGACTGCTATTACGGCATTGGATAAATTGGGCGGTTCTTACCAGTTTAAGACGACTCTCAAGTATACTGGAACCATAGAAAATGGAGTCTTAACCGGCGATGTTTATTGTATCGGTGGCATGGATCCCCGTTTTAACAGCGATGATATGGCAGCCTTTGCCAATGGGTTGAAGGAGATGGGCATCGACACCATCCGTGGCAGTATTTATGCAGACCGTTCTATGAAGGATGCTACTCTGTTGGGCGAAGGATGGTGCTGGGATGATGACAATCCGGTGTTGTCGCCTTTGGTATTCTCCCGTAAGGACATCTTTATGGATAGATTTCTGGCAAAACTGGAGGATGTAGGTATTCTCTACGAAGGGATGTATTCTACCATAAAACCTTGTCCGGCTAATGCTTTTACCATCTGTACCCGTTTCCATACAATGGATCAGGTGCTGCATAAGATGATGAAAGACAGTGATAATCTCTATGCCGAGAGTATGTACTATCAGATAGCTGCCTCTACCGGCAACCGGTCAGCCAGTGCCAAGAGTGCCAGAAATGTGGAACGACAGTTGATTAGAAAAATTGGACTCGATCCGTCCCGTTATAAATTGGCTGATGGTTCCGGGTTGTCTTTGTATAATTATCTGAGTGCCGAACTGGAGGTAAAATTGCTGCGTTATGCTTATAAGAATGATAATATCAAGGAGCATTTGATGCAGTCACTGCCTATCGGGGGAGTGGATGGCACGTTGAAGAGGCGAATGAAGAATAGTTTTACTCATGGTAATGTAAGGGCAAAGACCGGTACTTTGACGGGTATCATCTCACTGGCTGGATATTGCAAGGCTGCCAATGGTCATGAACTTTGCTTTGCCATTATTAATAATGGTATCATGCATGGCAATAATGCCCGTAATTTTGCAGATAAGGTTTGTACCTTGCTCTGTCAACCGTAATTTAGTTAAGACTTAATAGTTTATGGAAGAAATTCGTAAGTTTGTAGATGAAATGATAACATGGGCCGGTGTCACAGGTGATTATGTGCCTATGCTTCGTCATATTTTGCTTACCGTCACCGCTTTCTTGCTGGCGATGCTGAGCGATTTCCTATGTCGGAAGATATTGGTTCCGTTGATATCCAAGATAACGGAGAAGACGGAGGCGTCTTGGGATGATGTGCTTTTCAACAAGAAGGTGCTTACTTCTGCCTGCCATATCGTTCCCGCCGTAGTTATCTGGTCGCTCATGCCGCTTATCTATCTGGAATATCCGATATTCAAGGAGATTCTGGAGCGTGCTACGGGTATCTATATCGTAGTGATGTCGGTACGTACGGCTTTGGTTTTCATCGGTTCTTTCAAAGGATTGGAGAATGGGGATGAGCGCCGTTCTTCGGCTCAGCAGTATTTCCATACCGTCTGCGGCGTACTTCGAGTGTTGATGCTCTTTGTGGCTGGAGTGGTTGTGGTTGCTATTTTGCTGGGTAAGAGTCCGATGACCTTGTTTGCCGGCTTGGGTGCTACTTCTGCTGTTTTGATGTTGGTATTCAAGGATACCATCCTCGGTCTGGCTGCCGGTGTGCGACTCACCAGTAATGATATGCTGCACAAGGGCGACTGGATTACCGTGAAGTCGGTGGATGCCAATGGTATTGTGGAGGATATGTCGCTTACTACCGTAAAGGTGCGTAATTTCGATAATACCATCGTTACCATTTCGCCAGCTACCCTGGTGAATGGTTCGTTCCAGAACTGGATTGGTATGCAGAAGAGTGGGGGAAGAAGAGTAAAGCGAATTGTTTATTTCGATTTCCGCAGCATCCGGTTGGTAGATGAGACTTTGAAGCATACCTTGCTTGCCAAGCATTTCGCCACAGAGGATTCCTTTAAGTTGAAGGAATCTCTTCAGAAGGTGATAGAAAAGGATATAGAGGCGGGAAAGGATATAGAGGATCTGAAGAATCCTGCTGCCCTGGCTCCAACCAATCTTCAGCTTTATCGCAGGTTTATGGAGAAATATCTGCGTCAGCGCCCTGAGGTGAATACGGAACTTACCTTGATGGTTCGTCACATGGAAGCTACCCAGTGTGGTCTTCCTATCGAATTCTATTTCTTCATCAAGGATAAGGTTTGGGTCAATTACGAGCATATCCTCGCCGATATCATGGAACATGCCTATGCGCTTGCCAATGAATTCGGTCTGAAAATTTATGAGCAATATCCGGAACAGTAATTACTTTGAACATTGAGATTTGAACTTTATGAATAGTTACTGTTTCGGCGGATTTGCAATCCGCCGCCGTATGGGTAACTATTGCGGATTTGTAATCCGCTAAAAGGACCGAAGCAAGAAAGTAACGCCCTGAAAGGGCAAAAGCATAATAATGATCAATAACTCTTTTTTTTCAACAGAAATATTCCGTTGGTTTCGTGAAAACGGCAGGGATTTGCCTTGGCGTGAAACCCGCGACCCTTATGCCATCTGGCTGAGCGAAATCATCCTTCAGCAAACCCGCATAGTCCAAGGTTGGGAATATTGGGAACGGTTCATGCAAACCTATCCCAAGGTAGAAGACCTGGCTGCAGCCAGCGAGGATGATGTCTTGAAACTCTGGCAGGGTTTGGGGTATTATTCCCGTGCCCGCAATCTTCATGCTGCTGCCAAGCAGATTGTGGCTCTCGGTTCTTTCCCCAACACCCTTGACGGCATCAAATCCCTGAAGGGAGTAGGCGATTATACCGCTGCTGCCATCGGCTCTTTCGCTTTCGATATTCCGGCAGCTGTGGTTGATGGCAATGTCTATCGGGTGCTTTCCCGATACTTCGGTATTGATACTCCCATCAATTCAACCCAGGGGAAAAAAGAGTTTGCTGCTCTGGCGCAATCGCTCTTGCCTGCATCCGATGCGGCATCCTATAATCAGGGAATGATGGATTTCGGTGCGATTCAATGCACTCCCCAGTCTCCGAAGTGCCTGCTCTGTCCGCTTGCCGAAACCTGCGAGGCTTTGCGTAGTGGCAGGGTAGAGGAACTGCCTGTCAAGAACAAGACCGTGAAGGTGAAAACCCGCCATCTCTCCTATATATATATAAGGTGTAAATCTTCGGTGGCGGATGGTTCTGAAATTCCAGAACCGATGATAGCCATCCATCGACGTGGCGAAGGGGATATCTGGCAGGGATTATGGGAGCCTTATAATATTTCGGATGTCAAGGAACTTCCTTCTTTCGTGAAGAATCCGATATTATTGGCTAAAGATGTCAAGCACGTTCTGACTCATCGCATCCTTCTTGCCGACTTCTATCTCCTGGAAACTGACTGCCGTCCTCAACTCCCAGATGATTACATCTGGATCAAGGAAAGTGAGATAGAAGACTATGGGGTTCCGAGACTGATAGAAATCATGTTGGAAAAGATTAATCCAGCAGAATAGGATAAATACATAATAATCTCTTCATATAGAATTAAAGATGATTCAATTCAATAAGAAATTGAGAGGATGGCTGCTGCTTGGCATCATCGCTCTGCTCTCTACTTTGGGCTTGTCATCCTCTATGTTGCCGGCAGCACAGGAGGATGCACCGGGGATAGAAATCCCTGTTTCCAAGAAAAAGGTATCGCAAACCATCAGAAAGCGTTTTGCCTATACCGTATCATATAATCACGATACCCGTCAGCCTAATTGGGTGGCATGGTCATTGACCCGCGCTCATGCTTCAGGAAAGTTGAAGCGTGGCGACTTTGAGGATGATATGGATATGCCATCACCTAAGGGAATGAAGGCAGATTACTACAACAGCGGTTATGATAGGGGTCATCTCTGTCCGGCTGGCGATAACAAGTGGAATCAGAAGGCTATGGACGAGTGTTTCCTGATGACCAATATGTGTCCCCAGACCCATGCCTTGAATGCGGGTGTCTGGAATAGTATCGAACAGCAGTGTCGTACCTGGGCAAAGAAATACGGTAAGGTATATATCGTATGCGGTCCGATATTCCTGAATAAGCAGCATCGCAAACTGGGTAAGAACAAGGTGGTGGTGCCTGATGCTTTCTTCAAGGTAATCCTCCGAACTGGCAAGAATCCGCAAGCCATCGGTTTTATCTGTCGCAACCAGGGAGCTACCGGCTTGCAGAAAAAGGACTTCGTCAACTCGGTAGATGAGGTGGAGCGTATCACCGGCTACGACTTCTTCTCCAAACTTTCTGATAACATCGAGAAAAAGATAGAGGCAAAAGCCGATATCAACCAGTGGTAAAAAAGAAAATCCCCTGATGCATATCTTATTGCATCAGGGGATTTTTATCTGGTTCTATAGGAAGTCTTCTATATGATAGGTTCTATGTTATAATCCTATCCTATCGTTCAATTTCCTGTAATAGAATCTTAGTAGTTCTGAGCCTCAATCTGGAAGTAGCTTTGTGGGTGGTTGCAGACTGGACAAACCTCTGGAGCCTGCTTGCCTACTATGATATGACCGCAGTTAGAGCACTGCCAGATGCAGTCGCCGTCGCGAGAGAAGACGAGCTTGTCCTGCACGTTCTTCAAGAGCTTGCGATAACGCTCCTCGTGGTGCTTCTCGATTTCAGCCACCATCTCAAACTTGGCAGCAATCTCCTCGAAGCCTTCCTCGTGAGCTTCCTTTGCCATGCGTGGATACATTTCTGTCCACTCATCGTGCTCACCATTGGCAGCAGCCTCCAGGTTCTTCTCTGTATCCTGGATAGCACCGCCCTCCAGGTACTTGAACCACAACTTAGCGTGCTCCTTCTCGTTGGCAGCTGTCTCCTCAAAGATGTTGGCTATCTGAACATAACCGTCCTTCTTAGCCTTACTTGCAAAATATGTGTATTTGTTACGAGCCTGTGACTCACCAGCGAATGCCTCCTGGAGGTTCTTCTCTGTCTTTGTACCTTTCAATTCCTTCATAATGTCTACTTTTATAATATTAATATGTTCTTTATTAAATTCTTTTGCAAAGAAAATGCAAACGAGCGCAATGAAAGCTTGCTTTCAAATTGCCGAGTGCAACTTTTTATGCAAAGATATTAAAAATATTTTCAATATTCAAATAAATTAAGAACTATTTAACTTTTTGGCGCTTATTTAAATAAAATAAAGCAAAACCGAGCATGGCAACACCGAAGATCCACGAGATGATGGCACTGGTTACCATTCCCAGCGTATGGGTGAAACCTGCCACGATGAATGTCAGGAAGCTGACGGTAGCTACAGTCAAGGCATAAGGCAACTGAGATGAAACATGATGCACATGCTTGCACTCGGCTCCTGCACTCGCCATGATGGTGGTATCGCTGATAGGTGAGATATGGTCGCCACAGACAGCACCTGCCATGCAGGCAGAGATGGAAATGATGCGCAAAGGGTCGGCCCCTGGGAATACTGCGATACAGATAGGTATCAGGATACCGAAGGTTCCCCAGGATGTACCTGTGGCGAAAGCCAGGAAGGCAGCAACTAGGAAGATGATGGCTGGCAGGAGCATCTGGAGTTCAGAAGCGCTGCTTGCCACTACGCTAGATACATATTCTGCTGCACCCAAGGAGTCGGTCATGCTCTTCAGGGTCCATGCCAGGGTAAGAATCAGAATGGCTGGTACCATCGCCTCGAAGCCCTTGATCAGACTACTCATCGCTTCATCGAATGGTAAGGTCTTGCGAGCTGTAAACATCACGATAGTTAGAATCAGGGCTGCCAATGAACCAATCACTAGACCTATAGAGGCATTGCTGCCTGCAAAGGAATCTACGAAATTCATATAGTTGGCATTGTTGGCATCAAAGAAACCTCCCGAATATACCATACCTGCCATGCAGAAGATAATCAACATAATGATTGGAATCACAAGATCGCTCACAGAGCCTTTGCTCTTGGATGATTCTTCCTGCTTCGCTCCCACACCATGCTCCACGATCTGTAGCTTGGTATCGCTCACCTCGTCGAGCTTTCCTCCGTTGGTGCGTTCATACCATTCTTTGAGTCTTGCGTCATATTTGCTCATCGCCTTGAAGTCGAAGCCCAAGATCACGATGCCAAACATAAAGAGGATGGTGAAGAATGCGTAGAAATTATAAGGTATCGCCTTGCAGAAAAGTGCCAGTCCGTTCTCGCCTCCCGATACGAAGCCCGATACTGCTGCTGCCCAACTGGAGATTGGGGAGATGATGCAGACAGGAGCTGCTGTGGAGTCGATGAGATAGGCAAGTTTCTCCTTGGTTACGCCGTTGCGCACTGCGATAGGGCGCATCACAGAACCTACGGTAAGGCAGTTGAAGTAATCATCGATGAATATCAGAATACCGAGCAGAATGGTGGCAATCTGCACACCAATCTTCGACTTTACGTGCTTGGAAGCCCATCGGCCGAAAGCCGCAGAACCACCCGCCTTGTTCATCAGTGAAACGATGCTGCCCAATACCACCAGGAATACCAGAATGCCTACATTCCATGGGTCGGAAAGGCAATGTATCAAACCGTATGTCTTGGCATCATCGCCTTCACCTACAGTGTGGTTGGTCAGGTGAACGAGGAATCCGTCGAATCCTGTTCCCATCGAAATACAATATTGAACGGCACCCAGAATCATACCGATAAAAAGAGAAGAATAGACCTCCTTCGTCTTCAGCGCCAGAGCGATGGCGACGATGGGAGGCAGTAACGACCATGCGGTCCCAATCATGTTGTAATCCATTTATTATTAATATGTTTTTAAATTTTTGAATATTCCCTTGCAGAATCGCTGCCCACGAGTCTATCTTTATCATTGGAAAGGCACACAAAAAACATCATAACTTTTAAACCCAACGGAATCGAAGGGCTTAAAAGTTATGTTTCATGAATTTATAATGCGATCTCCTATAATACCATCTCTTCGTATTCCAATCCGAAGACATCGGCAACCGCCTTGAATACTACCTTGCCATTCACGATGTTCAATCCCCGATACAAAGCCTTGTCTTCCTTGCACGCCTTTCGCCATCCCTTGTCGGCAAGAGCGAGGGCATACTTCAGGGTGGCATTGGTCAAGGCGATGGTTGAGGTATGAGGCACGGCTCCCGGAATGTTGGCTACGGCATAATGCACAATGCCATCTACCATGAATGTCGGATCGGAATGGGTGGTTGGATGAGAGGTCTCGAAGCATCCTCCCTGGTCGATAGCCACATCCACCAGTACGGTGCCAGGTTCCATCAACTTCAGCATGTCTCTGGTAATCAGGTGTGGAGCTTTGTCTCCCGGAACGAGTACGCTGCCCACCACGATGTCTACATCTGAAAGTTCTTTTCGGATGTTGTGCTCATTGGAGTAGAGGGTGTGCGCATTGATCGGCAATTCCATCTCCAACTGGCGAAGACGAGGCAGACTGATATCGGTAATCCACACATCAGCGCCTAATCCTGTTGCCATTCTTGCTGCAGCTTCTCCCACGGTTCCACCGCCTAGAACGAGAACCTTCGCACGGTTCACGCCCGGCACACCGCTGATCAGCTTACCCTTGCCGCCCTTGGTCTTCTGCAGATAGTAGGCACCATTGATAATCGCCATTCTTCCTGCTACCTCACTCATCGGAATGAGCAGTGGCAGATGATGGTTGTCGGTTTCTACCGTCTCGTAAGCCAGGCAGACAGCACCACTCTTGATCATGGCATCGGTGAGCTCTCTGTCGCAGGCAAAATGGAAATAAGTAAAAACAAGCTGATCCTGATGGATGAGTGGATATTCCTCGGCGATAGGTTCCTTCACCTTGATAATCATCTCAGCCTCGCGATACACACTCTGGATGTCGGGCAGGATCCTGGCTCCTACCTTCTCATACTCTTCATCAGCAAAGCCACTGTTCTCACCAGCGGTATGCTGCACCATCACTTCGTGTCCATGTCGAATGAATTCAGCTACACCAGCAGGAGTCATTCCTACACGATTCTCATTATTCTTGATTTCTTTTGGAATACCTATCTTCATGATGTTATGTTTTTAAAGGTTATACATCATTTTAACGGGATAAAGATAGTGAAAAAATCAATAGGTTGTATCGTTTGTATAGAAGATTTAACATATCTTTCTTGCCTGGTTAAGATTAGAACATAAAAAAGATTAAAAAAGATGGCTGCTATCATCTTTTTGCTTATCTTTGTCCTCGTAAGCATTTCAAACTTAATAAATGGAGGACTTATTATGAATGTCAATACGGGTATCAAGCAAGCAGTGATCTTAGCCATAGGCATTATCGTGCTTGGATTTTGTGTCAAGTCTGGACTTGAAAGTGTGATTGCCAAAGACCGCAAAGTGGTGGTGAAAGGATTGGCAGAAAAGGAAGTTGAGGCTGATAAGGTGACATGGCCTATCGTTTCCAAGGAAATAGGCAATGACCTGCCTGAACTCTATCAAAAAATCAACGCTACCACCAGTACCATCCGTCAGTTCCTGCTGGCAAATGGTGTGAAGGCAAGTGAAATTAATGTCAATGCGCCTGTGGTCATCGACCTCAATGCTGAGCGATATGGAGAAAACCGCCAGGGGTACCGTTATAACATCACGTCGATTATCACCGTTACTTCGCATAACGTGAAACTGGTTCGCGGCATCATCGCCCGTCAGGGTGACCTGCTCCAGAAGGGCGTCGCTATCGTGGATGGTGGCTACGAGAATCCGGTGAAGTATGAATATGTTGCTTTCCGACAGATGAAACCTAAGATGATGCAGGAGGCAATAGAGAATGCAGAGAAGACTGCTTCACAGTTTGCCGAAAACAGCAAGAGCAAGATTGATAAGATCATGAATGCCGACCAGGGACAGTTCTCTATAGAAGACAGGGATTCGAATACACCTTATATTAAAAAGGTGAGAGTGGTGACTACGGTTACCTATTCCTTGAAAGACTAGTAAAAATCTGGTAATCGGAAAAATCTAGTAATTATATATATCAATGTACGAAATGAAAAAAATGATTTACATGGTGATGGCGCTTGCCTCACTAAGCTACTCAACCCAGACTATGGCGCAGTCACAGGGATTGCAGAAAAAGGTGAATGCCTACTTCCTGCAGTCGCTCAAAGCGCAACAGAAAGCATTGGAGAAAGACGGTAAGGCAGAATTCGCTAAAAACACACCTCTTGACACCAAACTCCATGCCGCTATTGACGGCAAGGATATCGCCAGCTACCAGAAGATGGTCTGGACAGCATGGTGTGATGCCAACAAGAACCTGCAGGAAGAGAAACTCATCGAGCCTGAAGATTTGAAGTTGGAAAAAAACAGCTCCTGGAATCTGCCTCAGTGCCTGGAGCCTAATGCCGTGATGCCTTATTATTATGGTAAGAAGGGAATGGCTGCTGACGGTAAGTTCCCTCTCTTCCTGTATGTTCACGGATCGGGACCTAAGGACCATGAGTGGTCAAATGGCATCAAGCTCGGTCTTAGCTTCCAGGATTCTCCTTCCATCTATTTCATTCCTCAGATTCCTAACGAGGGTGAATATTATCGCTGGTGGCATCTCTCTAAGCAGTATGCTTTCGAAAAACTGATTCGCCAGAACCTGGTAAAGGGTGAGGTGGATGCCAACCGTCTCTATGTATTCGGCATCAGTGAAGGTGGATATGGAAGTCAGCGTCTCGCTTCCTTCTATGCCGACTATTGGGCTGCAGCGGGTCCGATGGCTGGTGGTGAACCTCTGAAGAATGCGCCTGTGGAAAACTGTGCCAACATCGGTTTCTCGTTCCTCACGGGTGCTGATGATACCGGTTTCTATCGCAACGACCTGACCTGGTACACCCAGGTGGCATTCGATTCTGCGCAGTTGGCTCGCCCATTGTCAGTAGATAAGACTCCAATCTTCCGCCATCGCATCCAGCTCTTGCCGGGTATGCAGCATCACATCACTTATGGTCTGACTACTCCTTGGCTCAAGCAGTTTGTTCGCAATCCATATCCTAAGACCGTACTTTGGGAGGATTTCGAGATGGATGGAAGACATCGTTCCGGTTTCTACAACCTGCAGGTGCTGGCTCGTCCATCAGAGCAGAGAACTTACTACGAGATGGATATCGACAAGAACGTGGTTTCCATCAAGGTGAGCAATGTGGATTATACCACTATCTTGAAGGATAAGCAGTGGGGCATTGATCTGAAGTTCAACCGCAGCTATTCTGTAGCAACAGGTGGAAGGCTGAGGGTTTATCTCAACGACCAGTTGGTTAACCTCAATGAGCCTGTAACCATCATGGTAAATGGCAAGCAGGTATTCCACGGTATTGCCAAGGCTGATTTGCAGGCAATGGTGAATAGTTGTGCGGAATACTTCGACCCATGTCGAGTATATCCTGTTGCAATCGATTTGGCTTATTAATTTTAAAGAATGATTAGATGAAGAAAAATGTTTGTTTATATGCCATGATGGCTTTAGCCTTTATGGGATGTTCGCAAAACAACAAGAAACAGGAAGGCATCTCAAAGGGGCTGCCTTCTCGTGTTGAGTCTGAGAGTAAGGCAGAGAAGGTTGGTCAGTCAGTAGCTGGCAGTAGTAATCAGTCTGCTTCTGTTGGAAAGGTGCAGGTGCTTACAGCTTCCGATTTCAGGAAGAAGATTATGGATTACGAGTCTCATCCCGATGAGTGGGTGTTTGCAGGCTCCCGTCCTGCCATTATCGATTTCTATGCCACCTGGTGTGGACCTTGCAAGATGATGGCTCCCATGGTAGAATCTCTTGCCGGGAAATATGCCGGCAAGGTTGATTTCTATAAGGTGGATATTGATCAGGAGCCAGAACTGGCTTCCGTCTTCGGCATCCGTAGCATCCCTACCTTCCTCTTCATCCCGATGAAGGGCAATCCCACTATGCAGATGGGCGCCATGCAGAAGGAAGATTTCGAGGAGATAATCGGGAAAGTGATGGGGAAGTGATAAATGGTGATTTACTGCATACTTATAAGTAGGTTTTTCTTGGCAAATACCTAGTTTTGATGATGTCCGAAATTTGGTGGTTTATCAGATAATACCTAAATTTGCACTCGGAAAAAATGTTTAATGTAATTAAAAGTATTATAGTATTATGATTATCGAAAATGTTCATGCAAGAGAAATCTTGGATTCTCGTGGCAACCCTACTGTAGAGGTTGAAGTTTCTTTGAAGTCAGGTGTCGTAGGTCGTGCATCGGTTCCTTCTGGTGCATCCACTGGTGAGAACGAGGCGCTGGAACTTCGTGATGGCGACAAGAACCGCTATGGCGGCAAGGGTGTCTTGAAGGCTGTGGAGAACGTGAATCTGGTGATTGCGCCTGCTTTGGCTGGCTTTTCTGCCTTAGAGCAGCGTGCCATAGATTATAAAATGTTGGAACTGGACGGCACCAAGACCAAGTCAAACCTGGGTGCCAATGCCATCCTCGGTGTTTCTCTGGCTGTGGCTCATGCTGCTGCTGAGTATCTCCATATCCCATTGTATCGCTACATCGGCGGTTGCAATACTTACACTCTTCCTGTTCCTATGATGAACATCATCAATGGTGGTGCTCATTCTGATGCGCCTATCGCTTTCCAGGAATTTATGATCCGTCCTGTGGGTGCTCCTTCAGAGAAGGAGGCTATCCGTATGGGTGCTGAGGTGTTCCATGCTTTGGCTAAGCTCCTGAAGAGCCGTGGACTTTCTACTGCCGTAGGTGATGAGGGCGGTTTCGCTCCTGCACTCAATGGTATTGAGGATGCGCTCGACTGCATCTGCCAGGCTATCAAGGATGCCGGTTATGAGCCAGGAAAGGATGTGAAGATAGCCATGGACTGTGCTGCCAGCGAGTTTGCCGTTCAGGAGAATGGTGAGTGGTTCTACGATTACCGCCAGTTGAAGGATGGCAAGAAGAAGGATCCTAATGGTAAGAAACTGACTGCTGCCGAGCAGATCAAGTTCCTGGAGGAGCTGATTACCAAATATCCTATCGATTCTATTGAGGATGGTCTTGATGAGAACGATTGGGACAACTGGGTGAAGTTGACCGCTGCCATCGGCGACCGTTGCCAGTTGGTAGGTGACGACCTCTTTGTTACTAACGTGAAGTTCCTGGAGAAGGGTATCAAGATGGGTGCTGCCAACTCTATCCTCATCAAGGTGAACCAGATTGGTTCTCTCACCGAGACACTGGATGCTATCGAGATGGCTCATCGCCATGGTTACACCACCGTTACTTCCCATCGTTCTGGTGAAACCGAGGATACTACAATTGCTGATATTGCCGTAGCAACCAACTCTGGTCAGATTAAGACAGGTTCTATGAGTCGTACTGACCGTATGGCTAAGTACAACCAGCTTATCCGCATCGAAGAGCAGTTGGGTAATAACGCATCTTACGGTTATAAGAAGTTGAAATAGGAATGATGATATGAAATTGGAGAACACCAATTTCACCATAACAAAACATAATTAGTAATAACTGAATAACTTCGATATATTTTATTGATTATGACAAACGTATTGATTAGTGCTGCCGGGCTTTGCGGTGCCACGATTATAGGTGCCATTTTGGGATTCTTCGTCAAGGAGTTGCCCCATAAATGGAATGATGCTGTGTTGGGATATTGTGCCGGAATCATGCTGGCAGCTTCCACGTTGGGACTGATAGTGCCAGCCTTCGAACAGACCAGTCTTTGGTGGCTGGTAGTAATCGGCGTGATGGCAGGAGCCCTGTTCCTGAATGTGCTAGATTGGGTAACTCCCCATCTTCATCACATCACGGGCCTAGACCCCGAGGAGCATCGCAACAATGTCAGGCTCAGTCATGTGATGCTCTTCGTGATGGCGATAGCCCTGCACAAACTGCCCGAAGGCATGGCGGCTGGAGTGAGTGTCTGTTCGGCAGAGGGAGCAACGGAGTGGGGGGTATCCTTCGGTATCGCCCTGCAGAACATCCCAGAGGGTATGGTGATTATTGCTCCCTTGATGTTGGCTGGTGTTACAGCAGTCCGCACCTTCTTCATTTCCATTTTCATCGCCCTGCTCGAAGTGGTAGGCATTCTGTTGGGTTTCGGTTTGGGCTCAGCCTCTACCACCTTCCTCCCCGTGATGCTGGGTTTTGCCGGTGGTGCCATGCTTTATGTAACGAGCGACGAGATGATTCCTGAAACCCATGCCCATGGTTTTCAGAAGCAAGCCACTTACGCTCTTCTCCTGGGATTCATCACCTTTGTGTTGATGGAGAAATATGTATAATCAGATTCTGATGAGGAGCATATAGCAAAGGGTGCCTGCCATATAAAAAGGTGTAAATATCTTAATGAATGATAGTACTATCAGATTATTTGTTTATCTTTGCTGACGGAAGTGAGAATATCTTAAAAGAAAGATAATTATGAGTCCAAAGTTTAAAGAAATAAATGGTTTTGTGTTTAAGATTTACTCCAATGAGGAATTACGAATGCATATTCATGTCGTAAAAGCGGAAAATGAGGCTAAGTACTGGTTGGAACCAGATATTGAGTTAGCAGAAAATTTTGGCTTTAGTAGTAAAGAATTAAGTTTCATCGAAAAAATACTTAAAGAAAATGGAGACGATTTTAAAATCAAATTCGCAAGACACACAGGTAAGCGTCTTGATGATTAATGATAAGGGCATTATGCTTTCTGTAAAAGGTAATGATTATTTTATATCTTATAATAGGATACCTTGGATGAAACATGCATGCATCTCTGATGCCCTTGAGGTAAGAATGAGTGGTAAAAATGCTATAGAATGGCCCAAACTTGATGTGGATTTGGAAATTGATAGTTTGAAACATCCAGAACGTTATCCCCTCATTATGAAGAGAAATGAATTAGAAGTATTGTAATGTTCCTATAAAATGTTGAGCCTTTCTGCATACTCTTGCAGAGAGGCTGTTCTGATTAATTATATCATCAAAAAGTTGGAAAAGTGTAAGTAATGGCCTGAAAATGGGTTGGAAAAATGTATAAAATTGGCTGTTGAGCAGCATATAGCAGAGGGTGCCTGCTGCTATCGACCACATCATATTCCTTTTCCATACGTGGATGAGGATGGTGAAGGCTACGGCTGCCACCTGCGCCAAGGAATCCTTTGAGGTCGAAGGATAGAAACGGACCGATGAGGCCGCCCAGCGTTGCCCCAATAACCCAATAGGTTTCATCGAGCCAGGTAATCCAGAGCAGGTATCATCCTCTGTCGGTTCCTTCCGGAATCTTGGAAGTACTAGCCAGGGCAAAGGTCTAGCCCGACATGCCGAAGATAAGGAAGAATTTCTTCCATCCCAATCCTTTATATTTTTCGAGCATCGAGAGCCCATAAAACAGATGTCGTGCATTCACCATCAATACCATCAGGAGGGCTTGTAGGGGATGGAAGCTGCCCAGCAGCATGTTGCTCAGCAAGAACTCTGCACTGCCGGCATAAACGGTAATGGCGAGCAGCATAGGGTACAGAAAGTTGAAGCCCAACTCATGCATATAAATGCCATAAGTCAGTCCCAAAAATCCATATCCTGCCATGATAGGCAGTGAAGTATGGAAAGCGTGATATAAAGCAACCTTTCTTTTTCCCCTCTCTCTTATTTATGTTTGTAGATTCGTCTTGCCTGTAATTGAAAATTCCTCCTGTAAATCTTCTGCAAAAGTACTCACAAATTATGAGAAAAAGAAAGATTCTGCCGGGAATATGAGTATGGCAGATGAAAAATAGCATAGTTGTGGTATGGTTAGTGCAAACGTTTCAGTCTGTAGTACTAACGAATAAAAGTTATTGATTATCATATAAGAAGTTGTCAGAAAATATAGTATATGTTTCTGGAACAGTTAGTATCGTACCCCGCACAACAGCTGTTGTGCGCTCGCATAACAGCTGATATGCGCATGTACAACAATTGATGTGCATGCGTAGTACAGCTGCTGTGTATCCACTTGATATATCAAAACGGGAGTATCGAATTCTTTCGTTAAAGGCGGTTATGCTTGTCGTTTAAGGTGTATAATTTTTGCTTGAAGAACCATAAAATAATCCCAAATCCTGGCTATTTCTTGAATTGAACCCTAAAGAGTGTTAATTTATTAAACCTATATTGATATTTTTGGGCTTTTCTTGTGCTTTTTCGATAAAAAGCAAGGATATTTTGTACAGTGCTTTCTATGTTTTTAACATTAAATTTCTTTGCTTTCCAGATAAATTTGCAACCTTTGCACCAGAAACCCCACTGATAGTGCATTTGCACAGCAATGTTATTTAACCCATCTTGCTATAAGGTGGGGTTTTTTATGCAGTTTAGGTACTACTTTAGGTACTCAATGCTTTGTTGAGGCTGTTTTGAATGTGGTTTTACTTTATGTAACTATCTGAAAATAAAAAGGCTACACCATTTCACAATGATGCAGCCTGCAAACTTAAACAACCAATAAAAGAAATAGATTGATCGTTCAATTGTTATATCTGATGAAGAGTAGCTCTTGTTAGAGCTTTGTTTTTTATCTGTCAGAAATATGTCTTATCTATTTTGAAGACATTGCTGATTAGCGGATGAAGAGAAGCTCACGATACTTAGGCAAGGTCCAGAGCTCATCGGCTACTGTCAACTCCAACTTGTCAATCTGATAACGGATCTCCTCCATCTTTGGAGCTACCGTGTCATGATAAGCAATTGCCTTATCGTGCTCATTCTCAATCTTGTTGGCTACCTTGCGGGCATTTACCAACTCCTCAACACCTGTCTCGATGATCTGAGTGCGCTCGGCAATCTTCTTGATGATATTGATGTTGCGGGCAGTCAACTTCTTGCCTTCCTCGTCACCGAAGATGTCAATCATGTTCTCCACATTCTTAGCCAACTGACTCTGATAGTGAGTAGCCACTGGGATGATGTGGTTCATGCTCAAATCGCCCATTACACGAGCCTCAATCTGAATCTTCTTGGTGTAGGTCTCCCATTTCACCTCGTTACGGGCTTCCAACTCGTTCTTCTTCATGACGCCCATATCCTCGAACATCTTGATAGATGCAGGGTCGAGATAACGCTCGAAAATCTTTGGACAGCTCTTCTCGCAGTCCAGACCACGCTTGGCAGCTTCCTCTACCCATTCATCTGAGTAACCATTACCGTCGAAACGGATAGGCTTGCAGGTCTTCAAATCCTGACGAACGATATCGATGATGGCAGATGTCTTGTCCTCACCCTTGGAAATCAACTCATCCACACGCTTCTTGAAGTCGGTCAAAGCCTCGGCTACGGCTGTATTCAATACAATCATTGCTGATGCACAGTTAGCCTCAGAACCTACGGCACGGAACTCGAAACGGTTACCGGTGAAGGCGAATGGTGATGTACGGTTACGGTCGGTGTTATCAATCATCAACTCAGGAATCTCAGGGATATCCAACTTCATGCCCTGTTTGCCTGCTACGGTGAAGAGATCCTTCTTGTCGGCTTTCTCAATGTGCTCGAGAAGGTCGGTCAACTGCTTGCCGAGGAATGAAGAGATGATTGCTGGAGGTGCCTCGTTGGCGCCCAGGCGATGCGCATTGGTTGCGCTCATGATAGAAGCCTTGAGCAAACCGTTGTGCTTGTATACACCCATCAAAGTCTCTGTGATGAAGACTACGAAACGGAGGTTGTCCTCTGGTGTCTTGCCAGGGCCATGAAGCAGGATGCCGGTATCTGTAGCGAGACTCCAGTTGTTGTGCTTACCGGAACCGTTGATGCCTGCGAATGGCTTCTCATGGAGAAGTACGCGGAAACCGTGATGGCGAGCCACCTTCTTCATCAAGCTCATCAAGAGCATGTTGTGGTCAACGGCAAGGTTGGTCTCCTCGAAGATAGGTGCCAACTCAAACTGGTTTGGTGCTACCTCGTTGTGACGGGTCTTGCAAGGAATACCGAGTTCAAGAGCCTGGATTTCCAAATCCTTCATGAATGCCTGAACACGCTCAGGAATGGCGCCGAAGTAGTGGTCGTCCATCTGCTGGTTCTTTGCAGAATCGTGACCCATCAGGGTGCGGCCTGTCAGCATCAGGTCAGGACGTGCTGCATACAAGCTTTCATCTACCAGGAAGTACTCCTGCTCCCAACCGAGATTGGAAATAACTTTCTTGACATCTGGGTTGAAGTAGTGGCAAACCTCTGTTGCTGCTACGTTTACAGCGTGCAATGAACGGAGCAATGGAGCTTTATAGTCGAGTGCCTCACCTGTGTAAGAAATGAAGACAGTAGGGATACAGAGTGTATCATCGATGATAAATACAGGAGATGTTGGATCCCATGCAGAATAACCGCGAGCCTCGAAGGTTGAGCGGATACCGCCAGATGGGAAAGAAGAAGCATCAGGCTCCTGCTGAACGAGCAACTTGCCTGAAAATTCTTCGATCATACCACCCTTGCCATCATGCTCGATGAAGGCATCGTGCTTCTCTGCAGTACCTTCTGTCAATGGCTGGAACCAGTGGGTGTAGTGTGTTACGCCATTCTCGTCAGCCCACTGCTTGATGCCTTTGGCTACGGCGTTGGCGATGTTACGGTCGAGACGAGCTCCGTTGTCGATGACATCTACCAGTTTCTCATAGACATCTGCAGGGAGATACTTGTACATCTTCTGTCGGTTGAATACCTTCTTTCCGAAGAATTCACTTGGTCGCTCGCTAGGAGCGGTTACCTCAACAGGCTTTCTCTTGGAAGCCTCTGAAACAGCTTCAAATCTTAAGTTGCTCATACCTTATATAATTTAAAATTTCTGATTTTCAATGTTTTTATAATCTGTTGGAATGTTTATTTTCCCAGCCATTTGGCTATTCTCTCCATGGCTTCCTTGCAGTCCTCATGCTCGCCGAAGGCGGTGAGTCGGATGTAGCCTTCGCCCGATGGACCGAAGCCGACACCTGGAGTGCAGACTACGCTGGCACCATAAAGCATCTCTTCGAAGAATTTCCAGCTAGGTGTATTGTTTGGCGTCTTCACCCAGAGATAAGGTGCATTCTCACCGCCATATACTCTCAAGCCGAGTTTCTGGAGTTCTGCTCTCATGAAGTGGGCATTCTCCATATAGTAGTTGATGGTTGCCTTCACCTGTTCCTTGCCCTCAGGGGTATAGATGGCTTCGGCAGCACGCTGGCTGATATAGCTGGTACCATTGAACTTGGTGCACTGGCGGCGGTCCCAGATAGGATTCAATGCCACTTCCTCGCCGGCCAGTGTCTTTGCCTTCAGTTCCTTTGGAACGATGGTGTAACCGCAGCGCACGCCAGTGAAACCGGCAGTCTTCGAATAGCTGTGGAATTCTATTGCCACCTTTCTGGCTCCGCGGATTTCGTAGATAGAATGAGGAATTTCCGGGTCGGTGATATATGCCTCGTAGGCTGCATCATAGAGGATGATGCTCTCGTTCTTGATAGCGTAGTTTACCCATTTTCTGAGTTCTTCCTTCGAGATGACCGTACCCGTAGGGTTGTTTGGATAGCAGAGGTAAATCATATCCACACGGTGGTCAGGAATCTGAGGGATGAAGTCATCGCTTTCATCGCAAGGCATGTAGGTTACGTTACTCCACTTGCCATTCTCAAAGATTCCCGCTCTACCTATCATCACGTTAGAATCTATATAAACCGGATAAATCGGGTCGGTAACGCCGATGTTGTTATCCCATCTCAAAATCTCCTGGATATTTCCCGTATCGCTCTTGGCTCCATCGTTTACGAAGACCTCGTTGGCATCGAGATGAATGCCACGGGGCAGGAAGTCGTTCTTGATGATAGCCTCGCGGAGGAAGTCGTAGCCTCGCTCCGGACCGTAGCCTCGGAAGGAAGCCTGCACAGCCATCTCGTCTACAGCCTTGTGCATTGCCTTGATGACGGCAGGGCAGAGAGGCTGGGTTACGTCACCGATGCCCAGACTGATTACACGCTGCTTTGGATGTGCAATCTTGTAGGCGTTCACCTTCTTTGCGATGTCGGCAAACAAGTAGTTGTTGGCCAACTTCAGGAAATGTTCATTAACTAATGCCATATTTTGTTTCTCCTTTTATTTGTGGTCATTATCGACCATTTGTTATTTAAGTTTGCTCTTATTTATAATTCAATTTCTCCTTCGAATGAGAAAGCTGCAGGTCCCGTCATGTAAACATGATCATCAGCCTCACTGTATTCTATCTGGAGCGTTCCGCCATCCATCACGATACTGCTCTTTCTTGAAGCACGCTTGGTCAGGGCTGCGGCTACGGCAGTAGCACAGGCTCCTGTTCCACAAGCCATAGTAATTCCGCTTCCCCTTTCCCAAACTCGTGTCCTTATGATGTCTGTATCAGTTACTTGTGCAAATTCTATGTTGCATCTCTGGGGAAATGCCTTGTCTCTTTCCAGGATTTTACCATAGTGGGCGATGTCGATGGTGTCGATGTCATCCACGAAGGTAACGAAATGCGGATTACCCATGCAAACATAGGTGCCTTCAAATTTTCTGCCGTCAGCTTCCAGCGTTGAAGGACCGATGAATTGCTCAGGATTTTCCAATATCGGTTTCAGCATGTCTACTGTTACCGATTCCACAACTTCTTTATTATCCTGAAGATGAAGTTTCAATATCTTGATACCCGAAAGCGTTTCCAGTCGGATGGTGTCCTTTCGGGTCAATCCTTTTTCGTAAAGATACTTACCGATGCATCGGCTTGCATTGCCGCACATCATCGCTTCTGAACCATCGGCGTTGAAGATACGCATCGAATAATCTGCTCTTCTGCCGTCGTGCGGCTTTCCGATGAGAACCAGTCCGTCGCTTCCTATGCCCGTGTGATAAGCACTCCAGGCAATGGCCGCCTTCTCTGGGTCAGGGATGTTATACTGCTCGGTGTCTACATAAATGTAGTCATTACCCGCTCCCTGCATCTTGGTGAAATGAACAGTTTCTTTCATATTGCGTTGTCCTTTAAGTTTGAATTTCTTCTTTTATCTCTCACGTCTTGTCTCTTGTTGAGATTTGACTTTTTGCTAATCAATCGATACTTTCGATGACTATTTGTTTGATTTCGGTTGCAAAGGTACGACTATTTGTTGAAATATGCAAGAAAAAGCATACATTAAATAGTGGATATTTTTTGCTCTCTTACAATTTGTAATGCAATAACCGTTTGCAGATTACAATATGTAAGAAGAAAACAGTTAGGTTGGATAAATTTAAAATTTCGGGAGAGAAGTAGAAACTAAATGTGTTGAATTTCTTTAAAATGCTGACAAAATGTATTAATTTTGCAGCCGAAAACGAACATAATGTAAAAGAAAAGCTTGATTTAAATAGCAACCAATGAAGGTCCGTTTTCGAAAAGAGACAATCAATAAAGGTATTAACACATTATTAATTATTAAAGGATTATGAAGAAGATTGAGGCAATTATCCGTAAGTCTAGATTCGAAGATGTCAAGAAGGCGCTTTTAGCAGCCGACATCGAGTGGTTCTCTTATTATAATGTAAGAGGAGAGGGAAAAATGCGCCAGGCTCGCATTTATCGTGGTGTGATGTACGATACCAGCAGCATTGAGCGTGTGCTCCTGAACATCGTGGTTCGTGACAAGAATGTGGAACCAACTATCGCAGCCATCCAGGGTGCAGCACAGACCGGTGAAGTTGGAGATGGTCGAATCTTCGTGATTCCTGTATTGGATACCGTTCGAATCAGAACCGGCGAGCGAGGCGACATTGCTCTCTATAATGCAGAGAAAGAGGAATAAAGATACTTTGAACTTTGAGGTTTGAACATTGAACTTTATGATTGGTATTGAAGTTTATATTTGAGAGACTATATTATAATATTGTATTCTAATTTAACTATAAGATATTTATGAGCAGTTTATTATTGACAACACTCGATACGGGTAACACAGCGTGGATGATCATGGCAACCATCTTGGTGCTCTTGATGTCAATCCCAGGTATTGCACTTTTTTACGGCGGTTTGGTGCGCCAGAAGAATATCCTCAGCATCCTGATGCAGACGGTATTCATCGTGGCAGTAGTCAGTTTGATATGGGTAGCCTTCGGATATTCCTGGGCTTTCTCTACAGAATATGCGGATAGCGGCAACCCTTTGGCTTGCATCATCGGAGGTTTCGATAAGTGCTTCCTCCACGGCATCGGTTTGGATGCCATCATGCCAACGGGCATTCCTGAACTCACTTTCGTGATGTTCCAGTGCATGTTTGCCCTCATTACTCCAGCCTTGATTCTCGGTGCATTCGCCGAGCGTGTCAAGTTCAGCGGTTATGTACTTTTCACCATTCTCTGGGTTATCATCGCCTATCTTCCAATGGCCCACTGGGTATGGGGCGGCGGTTTCCTGCAGGAGATGGGAGCCATCGACTTTGCGGGTGGTACCGTGGTTCATATCAATGCCGGTGTAGCAGCTTTGGTCATGGCACTCTGTGTGGGCAAGCGTGATGATTATCGTGCGGGTCATCCTATCACTCCTCACAACATCACCTTCGTGTTCATGGGTATGTCGTTCCTCTGGTTGGGATGGTTCGGATTCAATGCCGGTAGCGGTTTGGCTGCTGATGGTCTGGCTGCCAATGCCTTCCTCGTAACCCATATCGCAACAGCTGCAGCAGCCACCACCTGGATGCTCATCGACTGGATTGTGAACAAGAAGCCAACCACGGTGGGTGCTTGTACCGGTGCTGTAGCCGGTTTGGTAGCCATCACTCCTGCAGCAGGCAGTACGGATATCTTAGGTGCCTTCTGCATTGGAATCATTTCCACCATCGTCTGCTTCTTCATGGTAGCGGTAGTAAAGGAGAAGTTCAAGTATGATGATGCCCTCGATGCCTTTGGTGTGCATGGTATGGGCGGTATCCTGGGTTCTATCCTCACCGGTGTCTTTGCCACAAGATATGTAACTGGTGCCGAAGGCGTTGAAGGTGCTCTCTATGGCGACTGGCATCAGCTTTGGATTCAGGTGGTAGCCACCGTTGTGAGCATCATCTACAGCATCGTAGTTACTTTCATCATCTTCAAGGTAGTTGATAAGACGGTTGGTGTACGTGTTGACAAGCGAGTAGAGGAGGAAGGTCTCGACATCTACGAGCATGGTGAGAGTGCTTATAGCAACTAAAAGACATTTATAAGGATTTGTATGTAGAATGGGCAAGAAAGTATCATATTTTCTTGCCCATATTTATTATCTTTGCACCCGATATTTACATAAACTTCAAACTTAATCATAAACAGAATCATAGATGAAGAAATTATTTGTTTTATTGGCGATGGCATTGGCTACATGCAATCTCTTAGCAAAGTCAGACTTCGTACAGGTAAAGGACGGACATTTCGTTCGTGATGGTAAACCTTATTATTATGTAGGCACCAACTTCTGGTATGGTGCTATCCTGGGCTCAGAGGGACAGGGCGGCAACCGGGAACGACTCTGCCGTGAACTTGACAAGATGAAGGAGATGGGCATCGACAACCTGCGCATCCTGGTGGGTTCCGATGGCAAGCGTGGGGTGAAGACCAAGGTGGAACCTACCTTGCAGGAAGCACCGGGCGTTTATAATGATACTATACTTGCCGGTCTCGATTATCTCCTGATGGAGATGGGCAAACGCAAGATGGTGGCTGTGCTCTATCTCAACAATTCCTGGGAATGGAGCGGCGGTTACGGCTATTATCTGGAGCAGGCAGGTTTAGGCAAGGCGCCACGTCCTGATGAGGATGGCTATTCGGCATTCATGAATTTCGTGGCTCAGTATGCTTCCTGTGATAAGGCTCACCAGCTCTTCTATGATTACGTGCGTTTCATTCTTACTAGAACCAATAGATATACAAAGAAAAAATATAAGGACGATCCAGCCATCATGTCATGGCAGATAGGCAATGAGCCTCGTGCCTTCAGCAAGGAGCAGTTGCCTGCTTTCGAGAAATGGCTGGGAGAGACAAGCAAGCTGATCCGTTCACTCGATAAGAACCATCTTATCTCCATCGGAAGTGAAGGCAAGTGGGGCTGTGAAGGCGAGTTGGATTGCTGGGAGCGCATTTGTGCCGACCGTAATGTGGATTATTGCAATATCCATTTGTGGCCTTACAACTGGAGTTGGGCAAGAAAAGACCATTTGCTGGAAGATTTAGGCGTATCCTGCAAGAACACAAAGGAGTATATCGATGAGCATCTTGCTGTTTGCGGTCGCATCCGTAAGCCGTTGGTGATGGAAGAGTTCGGTTATCCTCGTGACGGTTTCTCCTTCTCTCCTTCTTCTACTACAGAAGGTCGTGATGGTTATTATAAGTATGTCTTCAGTCTTGTTGGCGACAATGCCGCCTCTGGTGGTTATTTTGCCGGTTGCAACTTCTGGGGCTGGGGTGGTTTTGCCCAGCCGAAGCACGAGCAGTGGCAGGTGGGTGATGATTACACCGGCGATCCAGCTCAAGAAGCTCAAGGTCTGAATTCCGTCTTTTCTACAGATAAATCAACGCTTGATGTAATCAAGACACAGGTTGATAGAATGAAGAAGATAGGAAAGTAGCTTTTGTATTTTGCAAGGTTAATTTTTTCTTGTTGTCTTTAAGTGAATGAAACAAGGAGGCAACATCAGATAGGTCGCTTTTAAGTTGACCTATCTGATGTGATAATTTATTTACTTCATCTTCGATGATAGTAGATTTGCTTTCATCGTCAATGCTTTCTAATCTGTAGAGCAGACTTCTTAATAACTTTTCTAATTCCATATATTCAACCTCCTATCTTATATTCGCCCAAAGAAATCCGTATATTCTTCATCGAGAATTTTCCACGAACCATTGATTCTGTTTCCTTCTTTCACTATCAGATTTTGCTCCGTCAATCGTTTGAGGTATTTTTGTACCTGGCGTGTTGATACGTTTAGCTTATCTGCCATTTGCGCAGTTGTCACTTTTGGATTAGAAGTGATAAGTTTGTAGATGGCTCTTTTTGCCTTCACGAACTCTTTTCTTTGCTTGGCTTCTTTGGCTGTTTCTTTCTTTTCGTTAGCGAACTCTTTTTCTGAGTTGGCGAACTGTTTTGTGTCGTTGGCGAACTCTTTTTCTGAGTTGGCGAACTGTTTTGTGTCATTGGCGAACTCTTTTTCTGAGTTGGCGAACTCTTTTGAGTCGTTCGCGAACTGTTTTTCTGAGTTGCCGAACTGTTTCTCGTTATAATTGAGATTCCATAGAGTCACATGAAATTCTCCAGAATTAGATTTGAATTCTGGTGCTTTGTTCCCAGGGAACTTTTCAAAATGTTTGTATTCCTTGACAATCTTCTTCATGCCACTCCCTCTGCGTTCCATCAATTCAAGTCGGTTGAAGAAATCTGCAAGGAGAGGGTTACGACGTTTGGAAGGTACGTTCATTGGGTCAAGATGTTGGATAAGACTTCCGTCCATCATGCCTCCCGGTGAATATACTTCCATTCGATTATCATACATGTCTATGTGGATTTCACTGCCAAGTTCTAAGTAATTGCGATGAATGATGGCGTTACTTATTACTTCTGTTACGGCACGCTCAGGATAGTCTGGAAGTTCTTCTCTGTAAGTAGCTTCTTTCCACCACTTCTTGTGTGAGTTATTTTTGACAAATGCTACGGCATCTTGCAATTGCCCAATGACACTTCCTTCAAACTCTGCGTCATCCAAAGCTTCGCCCAATCCACTTGTCATATCAAGCCCATTCCATCTTGTACAGAATATTCTTGATTGACGGATTGGAGAGTCATCTGCTATTAGTGCACCTGCGTTGGTAAGTTTTCCTTGTGTGTCGATGATACCCCATGATGTGAACTCGGAATCCTCAAAAGAGCGTCCCAAGCGTTTGAAATGTACGGATTTCAATTTGGTAAATGACATATCATCAAATCTATATGGAGCGGCAAGAGTATCGTAGTTTTTGCCTGTTCCTTTGAGAACAAGATTTCTCAATTGGATGCGGTCTGCTACAACAGATTCGTTTCCAATGCGGATGAAGGCGACACGTTGTTTGTCACCTATATAATAATAAGGTGTCTCGTCACCAGAGGCGATATGCAATAAAATCAGTTTTTTACCCTCAACTTCTTGAAATTCCAAATTGATGGTTGGGATAGGATCCAACTTAGTCTTGATGGCTTCGCTGATGAGTTCGGCATCTTGTTCCGCATTTTCAAGTCCTACTACTTGGTCTTCATCAGTAATGCCAAATACAAGTGTGCCACCTTTGCCATTAGCAAAGGCAGATACGCTTTTGAGCCAACTCTTAGGTCGCTTGGCTTCTATCTGTTGTTTCTTGTCGTAGGCTGTCGCCTCGCCAATTAATGTATGTATGTCAAATTTCATAAATAATTTCTGTTAGTTATACAGATACTTTTCTGAATCGTTCATGTAAGTGTACATGTAATAATCTCCTATAAGTTGGAACATTCTGTTCATTTCTGTCAGAAAGGGTAGAAAAAGAGCAATATGTTCGTATAAGTATGAGTTGTGTTTCATCCAATCTATATATTTGAATGAGGACTCTATAACGATTTGAATGGTTGGAACAAATAGCCTGCCATGTTTTATTTCTGCATCATTTGGGAAATACATACCATTTTCTTCATGTTTTGTAAGATATACTTGCCTTGTTTCACCCCAATCAGAATGAATCGAATCTGACATAATAGCATAGAGAGAATTGTATAATCCTTCTCCATCTATTTCTTCTATCAGTTGGCGCATATTCTTTCCTCCAAAACTTTTTTGAGCAGACTCTAAGTCTTCCAACTTGAAACCTTCTGATTTCAAGTCTTCTAAGAATTTCTTGTTTCTTACATCAAAATATCCATTCTCTTTATCTTTAGAAATTTTAAAAAATCTATATCTGTCTTTGAATGAGTATAGTCTGTATTCCTTTTGCGCTTCTTCTCCATGAATTATTAGGTAACTCATTTTAATGTATGCTTCATAAAGGACTCTACTTAAAATAAGGCAGAGGTGTATGTTGTCAGCTTTGTACGCATTATAAAAGTCAGCTAATAGTTTGGTCTGCTTTATGAACAAGCCAACAATAGTTGCTTCATTTTTATAGAACAAAGGTATGTTCTCTTCGAACGGATCTATGATTTTATTGAGCATCATAATTGTGTTGTCCACTAATGGGTAAAGAAGTCGTTCTTCCTTATCCATTAATGGTTCAATATCTTCTATCTTTTGAAATTTAGAGAATGGAGTTACCATATTTTTTGATTTTAATTGTCATATCCAAATTTATTCCATGCTTCGAGGACGAGGCGCTTGGTGCGGTATTCTCCGTACTGGCGTATCTCGTTGTCTTTCAGCACACGGAAGGTCTCGTTGATACAGCCTTTGCCACAGATATCTTTTTGTTTCAAGTATATCTGATTATTATTGTCATTCTTTTTTGCAAAGATACGCTTAATATTCGTAATTACCAAATGTTTAAGGCATTTTTTTCAAACAGTTATTTAACGTTAGAATAAGTCTGTTGCTTGTTTGAATGCTTAATCAAAATACAGGATCTTTGTACACTAGCACTTTGACTGTATGTTTAGTACGGTCGAGGTGTTATCTTTATATAATAAGGTGTAAACCTGTTTTTTACGATGATCTCCTTCTTCTTTCTTTTGGGATAATTTGGGGAGAGTAATCAATTTGCAGTTGGTCTGTGAACGCAGAAGGTTGATGCTATTTTGTCGGTGTAAATGTCGGTGTAAATGTCGGTGTAAAATGTCGGTGCAAATATTGTTTTGGCGGTAATGTGGCGGTAATAGTGGCGGTAATGCCGATGTAAATGTCGGAGAAAAATGTCGGAGACATGTCGGTAACATGTCGGAAAGAAAAATAATTGAAACCCAATATGTTATCGTTTTATGGGGAGTTGGTTACCAACAATAAATGTCGGAGACTTTGTCGGTAACCTTGTCGGAGACTTCAAGAACGGAGAAAAAGATTTGGCGGTAATGAAAATAACTAGTATTATAAGGTATGAAGGAAGTGATAAAACTGGTGTTTTCGGTCAGCTACCATTAAAGTCGCAAATGGGGCAAGTGGACAAATTTGTGTTTGAGATGAACAAGATGAGATGTTCGTTTAGAAATCTTACTTACTGCTCACAAGTGACAGATAATCATCGTGCATTTTACTTACGACGAAGCGTAAGAAACTAACGAGAAACAAGAAATTCACTAAACCACAATCCGAAAGCATAGCTAAATATAAATTGATGCGGAAATGAACGGCAATTATCCGATTTTGGGATTTGGTGAAACATACAACTCGTTTCAAGAATTAAGGAATAGGCGAAAACTGAAGTGGAACTCGAATGGGACTCATAGATCATAGTAATAGACTATTTGCGTAAAAGTTACGTTATTTATGTTGTTGAACATCTTTTTGAAGAAAATATAGGTAGAATAGAACATTTCTTCGTGCTTTTCTTGGTAGTTTGTCGGAATTTATTTATTTTTGCAGAAAAAGTTCAAGAAATCGATTACTCAATATGTTGCTCTCAGATAAATTGAAGGAACTTCGTGAACAAGCGAAACAACCGCAACGGAAAGTTGCAGCAGCACTCGATATTGACACTGTCACCTACAGTAAGATAGAGAACGGGAAATATATGCCGAATCGAGATTTTGTCCTAAGGCTAGCATCGTTCTTTGAATGCGATAGCGAACAACTTATCAAGTTGTGGCTCGCAGACCGAATTGTGAAAATGGTGAAAGGAGAACAGGTTGTTTCTGATGCAATGAAACTTGCAAGCGATTTCATCAACAGACAATCCATAGGGCAATAAATACAATTCGAAGGATTGGTTTTGGGTGATAGTATAAATGTAGAAAAGACACATAGTTCTAAAAAAAATAGAAATAAACGACATGATAAATTCCAATAACGAATCAATAGCGGACATCCTGAAGTCTATAGACGAAGGTAAAACACAGCTGCCAGACTTTCAGCGAGGTTGGGTTTGGGAGGATGGTCGCATCCGTGCTTTAATTGCCAGTATTAGCAATGGTTATCCCATCGGTGCAGCTATGTTCCTGCAAACGGGTGGAGACGATATTCGCTTCAAATATAGACTTTTTGAAGGCGTGGATAAGTCTAAGGAAAATGTCGAACCAGAAAGACTTGTTCTCGATGGGCAACAACGCAATACGTCCATCTACCGTTCTATGTATAATAAGAAGGCCGTAGAAACAACGGATGGAAAAAAGAAATCGATAAAGCGGTTCTATTACTTGAACATCCCAAGGTGTCTTGATACCTTGACAGATAGGATAGATGCCGTTGAATCTATTCCTGAAGACAAAATAGTCAAAGAGAACATTGGACGAGATATTCGACTTGACCTTTCAACGAGAGAAAAAGAGTATGCGGAACATCGATTTCCTTTGAATATCGTGTTTGATTCACAAGAAATGATGCGATGGCAAAGGGGATATACCAGATACCATAACTCGGATGATGTAGATAATAATTGGGATAAATTTTATGATACCGTCATTGCTCCAATGACAAAGTATCAGATACCAGTGATACAAATAGGCAACGATGTTCCCAAGGAAGCTGTATGTCAAGTATTTGAGAATGTCAACCAAGGTGGAGTTTCACTTACTGTTTTCGAACTGGTGACAGCGACATTCGCAGCAGACAATTTTGAACTTCGCAAAGACTGGGCAGAGATATGGAAAGATTTGTCTACGTATAGACAACTATACTACAAGAGACAACAATCATTTACAGGAACAGATTTTCTGACAGCTTTGACATTGTTAGCTAGTTATGAAAAGAAAAACAGCGGAATAGCGGTCTCGTGCAAGAAGCGAGATGTTCTTCGTCTTACTTATGCCGATTATAAAAAGTATAGAAATCGCCTTATAGCTGGAGTAAAGGAATCTACAAAGTTTTTGTCTAGTCAGCGTATTTTCACAGCTTTGGACATGCCATATACAAGTCAACTTATACCTTTATCTGTCATTTTTGCTATCAATCCAAACGCTTGGTTTGACGCTGGCAACAAAAAGAAATTGGAGAAATGGTATTGGTGCGGTGTGTTCGGTGAATTGTATGGTGGTGCAAATGAAACAAGATACGTGACCGACATATTGGGACTTATGGAATGGGTGAATGATGATGCATCAGAACCAGACACTGTTCGCCGTTCAAACTTCCACGCCTCGCGTTTGCAGCAATTATACACTAGAAATAGTGCCGCCTATAAGGGTATTATGGCTCTTATATTAAAAGAACATGCCCTTGACTTTATAAAGGGAACGGAAATGGATTTTGCGACTTTTGTAGAAGAAGCAACAGACATCCATCACATATTCCCGCAAAATCATTGTGAAAAATCAAATATTGACAGAGGATTATGGAACTCCGTCATCAACAAGACTCCTATATATGCTCGTACAAACCGTATCATTGGTGGATATGCACCGAGTAAATATTTGTCAAGTATAGAAAGGAATCATGGTGTCACAGCAGAAGACCTGAATAGGTATCTTTCATCACATCAAATAGATGTGGAAGCTATAAGGAATGATGACTTTTACACCTACTTTGAAAAGAGAAAACAAGCTTTGCTTGATTTGGTTGAAAGGGCAACGGGGAAAACGATTTCAGGTCGTTTTGATGACATTCAAAACGAGTCATCCTATGTTGATGAAGCAGAAGTCAATGAGATAGAATGAATATCACAAACTAACAATTAGTGCAACATAAAAAAATATATTGTAATTTTTTGCTCTCTTTTATTGTTGTCTGCATGTTCTGGTAATAAACATAATGACAAGCATGAGGAGGAAGTTTCTTCCGAAAAAGAAAGCATTGCGGCTTCAGATGCGAAGTCTAAGTATTCATCAGAGAAATTGGATTCCTTGGCATTATACGCTTGGGGAGACGTAAAATTTGGAATATCACAAAAAGAGGCTAAAAGGAGTGAAATCTTTAAAGGGGGCGACAAGTACGATAATTCTCTATCTAGTGACTTTGATTACGACCTTGCCCTTGGTAGGGGTATGGGGCTTAATGGCTTACTTCATATATGGGGAGATTTTATTGGGAAAGGCTACTCTTCACTTGAACAAATCAGACTAACTGTTGGATGTTCTGATTTTGATAATTTCTTATCTGACGTAACGACTATTATTGATAGATTTAAAGATATTTATGGAGAGCCTAGCTTTGTAACAGGCGAAGACATGACGGCATATAACTTAGGAGACAAAAAAATAGATGCTATAAGTTGGAGTTTTAATTCTCCGCATAATGGAACAAAATATATTTTTGGCACTATTGTGGGAAGTGATTATAGCCATTATGAATTCGAAATTACAATTAGTAATTCAAAGTTTAAAAAGAACCCCACAAAAGTGGATTTGGAGGAAGAAAAGCAAAGAAAGGAAAATGAAAGGAAAGCTATAAAAAATGCATTCTGATAGTAGAAATATATCCGCCTGGCTTTAAGTACATTAAGGTCAAGCGTTTTCCATTTCCCATAGTGCTGTGCTATCATCACAGCAATGACACTGCAAAAACCAAAGAAGCCAAGGACGAAGAAGAACCAAACGAACCATTGGACGTAGTGACCAAGGTAACAGTCCTCATATTCCTTGTAACGTTCACGGACTTTCTTCCGTTCATCAGCAAACATGGAATTGACTTTACGAATATGTACTTGCATCTGTGCGGTCATACATTGGTGTTCTTTGGCAAACAGTTCTTGTATTTTCTTCGAGTCAGCATCATTGACTTGCACAGACATCTTTAATTGGGTTGGCGCATTTTCCAGATCATTGTCTGTATGCTGTTGATTGTATCAACTTTTTTGCCGATAGTGGTCACTGCATTCGACTCATTCGGCTAATGCATTCGAATCCTTCAGCTAACTCTGCCGTATGTGGTAACTCAATGAAGTACATGAAGTCGTGAAATGAAGTGGATGAACTCGCATAATGAAGTTCATGATTTCTGCACAATTGCCAATACAAGCGAATGGTAAAGCAAAAAGTGGTTTACTCCTACTTTTATGATTCTTCTTCCATCACCAGCAAAGATTTTGGCAAAATCGGGCTGTTTTTTTTTATTTAACTCTGAAATTGAGTGGAATATCAGAGAAAATCTATAAATTTGCATCCAAATACAATATTATGTAAAGAATGGAAGATAGAGAACAGTTGCTGAAAAGTGACCCAGAGTTCGAACGCCTCGCCTTTACGGTGTTGGCTATCGAGGCTTCGGCACAAAAAATGGGTATATCGCCGTCTGAAATGAGAAAGCGATTGGATTAAGTTGGGACTAATAAATGAGGCTGTGGCCCATCATTCCCCATAAGACAAAAGTCGCCATAGACTTGTGGCGCAGTCAACCACTAGGGTTGTACTTCATAACAAATAAAATCATTTTAAAGCCCTGGTGCGAGACGCATCGGGGCTTTTTGACGCCAAGTCCTACAGCTTGATGCCATATTTTCTGATGCCTTCTCCCATCATCTCTTCCGGAATAAACATTTTGAGGGTATCGACAAGGGTATTCAGCATACGCTCACGGATGAAATCCTCTCTGATATAGATTGATATGCGCCTCTGCGAAAGCGGTTGAGTGCCACAATGTATTTCAGTTGCTGAAAATTCATATCGTTATTCTGTTTATATCATCAGTCAAGTACAGGGCTTATCTTGCCTTGAGCTTGCAGATGAGTTGAGTCATGTTGCCCATCGGACAGAAAACACACCAGGTTCTAGGACGGTAGAAGATGGTGAGTACATGCCACGCAACGGTCGTGCTCGCTTTGCACCTTGTATTTTGCCATTGCCTTCTACTTATCGGTTAGTTTATCCAATTGTTCTTCCAGCAGTTCTGCCGCATCCGCTACGCAGAGTGGGCATTCTCTGAGGACCTTTCCTGTGCCCACCCCTTTGAGAAGCTTGCATTGGGTAGCCCCGTTGCGCTGCTGGAATTGAGTCATAATCTGTCGCATCGCCTTGACAGACTTAGCCTTATCCTTTGTGGCAAGGCCTAATACTACTCCCGCTCCTACTAGGGCGCCGCAGGTACCTTCCATATTACCCATTCCTGCCGCAAAGGCATTGCCCACATTTCTAAGTGTCTCTTCATCCATACCCGTATAATCATAATAGGTACAAACCACAGCCTGGGTGCAGTTGTGTGATCCACAACGCTTCTTTTCTGCTGCTATTTCTTTTCTTGTTTCCATCATTATTCTTGTTTCGTTTAAAATTCTGGTGCAAAGTTACGGTTTTTATGATAGAAAAACGAAAGTTATTGGCTATTTTATTATAGACATTTTCTATTAATGGTTTTTGCCTAACTTACATTGGTTGTACGTCATAGCGAATAAGAAATGTTTTTCTGTTTTTATTGCCACATCTATCACCAATGCATTTAACTCTCTGATTATAAGTGAATAATGCGTGGCAATAAGCGGTTTTTTTATTGCCACTTAATGCCACGCATTGCCACGCTCTTTTTTATAAGGAAATGAGTGGGTTATTTTTTAACTACCAGATACTCAGTGCCAAATCTTGTTCTTCGGTTCTTCAATCCTTCGATATTCTGGAGCTCTCTGCCCAATTTCTGTATACTCGAAACCTGGAGGGAGGAGCCGAATTTCTGCTTCAAAATGTCGAAAATGGCGGCTGCCATCAGATATTCGCCATTTTCCGGGGTACTTGCAGGCTCGAAAACCTGCAGAAAACATTGCTTGATAGGGGAAATCTGCTCAAATTGTCTGTTATGTTGCATGATGATGGCAGTTTCCTTGACGTCAAAATAGGATTTTTCGCCACGCTCCAGCGCCTGCATCGCCTGTGCATAAAGCTGCTCATAGTTCAGTCTGCCACTCACATCGATAGGTCCCGTCAGCTCTACACCCAGGAAACGGCGGTTGCCGGATGGGTCGGCGAGGATATCCGTCATGTTGCTCGTGGCGATGAAGGAGGCGAGACGAGGGAATTCCTGTACATGACTTCCGTATGGCGGCTTGATTTTTACCGTTGGCAACTGCAGCAGATTCTTCAGAAAACCCTGTTGAACCTGTGGTGAAATCTGATTGAACTCATCGAGATTGATAAGCAGAAATTGTGACATTGCCTGCAATACCTGACGCTTTTCTGACAGAATCATATTGTCGGTGAAGCCCCAGGATAATTCGGCAGGAATCAGACGGCGACAGAAGGTGCTCTTGTTGTAACCCTGCTTGGAGATGAGTAGTGGCATGGTGCTGTTGCCATATTGCTTGCGATATACACCGCGCCACTGGTCTACCATTCCCAGGAACCAGGTGTAAAACCAGTCTTCCCAGTGTGGATTGTTGGTGGGTACGGTTCGTGCCAGGGCACGGATGCGGTCCTTGCCGTCCCATTTCCCCAGACAGTCATAGAGATAGGACTCTATCGGACTGTAGTTTCTGATGCGGTCTGACTCCAGAAAATTTCTTACGTCCTTGATGCTTACGTGGATGTCTGCTATCTGAACAGCCAGCGTCATGCTCTTCTGCACGCGCGCATCCACCGGCTTGAAATCGCCTATCCATGAATTGTTGGGACGGTATTCGGTGTATTTCATCACGGTATTGTAGCGGAACTGGTAACGGCTTTCCAGATAGTTGATCATCTGCAGAATGTCGGCACGTCCTTTTCTGGCTGAGGCTGATTTCTCCACTCTCTTGTCTTTGGAATGGGAATCGTAAGCGGTGCCTACAATCTGACGGAGTTGCTCTTCTGCCACCTTGCTCCAGTTATTGCGGCGAATGTGGACAAAGGTTTCTTCTTCGTTGAGGCCCATGGCGCAGAGCTTGCTGGCGATGGCTGAGAGGCTGGCTAAGAATCGGTCGTTGTCGTTCTTCCAAGAGATGTTGGCTTTTTTCATTTCCGTCATCGTCTCTTCTGATGCCTTGCGATAGAGAAACTCATAATCTTCGTAGGCTTTCAGGTCGTCGATGCTTTTGGGTGCTGTGGCAACCGCAAACTGGTTTGAGGCAATGCGCATCGCCACCGCCTTATTGTTATAATAAGGTGAAGCATCCATCGTAAGCATGAAGTTTGATTCCAGGGATGGCTTTTCTGGTTTGATGGTAGCATGAACCTGCGCCTGATAGAGCGTCTTTACCTGTTCGTAGGCTGATTGGTAGAGTAAATCTGCTTCTTCCTCTTTTGTCGGGATTTTTCCTTCTTCGTTGCAGATGTTGACGAGTACGATGAGGCTTCTTCCGTCGGCTCCTTCGATAGCAGCGAAGGTCATCGGCAGCAGACTTGCGGCAGTCTTGGCGGCATCTTTTTCCTGATTCGTCATGAGATTGGTGAAGTGGAGCATCACCAGTCCGTTCGATTTCTGAAAGACGAGATTGCCACTTTCGTCCTTGCTGAATTCAGCGGCAGGATAAACGTGTTGCCATTCTCTGATGCCTTTATAGTACTGGTAATCGCCTTCCATCAGCGGCACGCTCATTCTGAATCTGGCGACACTTTGCTTGGCATCGTCCTTGGCGATGCGCTCTAGAAAACTGTCAACGGTTTTCGTACTGACCATCAACTTGTTCTGTCTGTTGATTCTTGTAATGGTAAACTTCATACTTCTGCTAAATTATTGATATGATGTTACTTGTGGTTATTAATAGCATTGCTTTCCGGATGCAACTGACGACCTAGATTCTGCTTCCAGGCATCAGGGATGTTAACCCGAGAGTTTGCCCAGTTTTGCCCAAGGCCTTGGGTACTTTTGCCCGGCGGTGTCGGGTAAAAGTCATCGTAGTCTCGGGTATGAGTCCTCATGTCCGTGGTTGTATTTCCTTATCGTCTCGGGCACAGTTGCTCATGGTCGTGGGTACAGGTCCTCATGGTCACTGGCTATCAGTAGTTAACCTCTTCTGTATATCGGTCGAACCTCATATTGGTGTATCCACGTCCTTTACACCATTGCAGGATGTACTGTTGCTGTTCAGGAACGAGTCCTGTTTGTCCTAATTTATAGCGATAGTATGAAGTGCTGCTTCCGAAGTAGGAAGTCATGTGTACTCTGAAACTTCCTTCATCTTTGCGTTTCAGTTCGTCAAGAATCTTCTCAAATCCGTATGCCATTTTCATCAGACGGAGTTGCAGGAAATGTTCGCATTTCTTGTCGTGATAGGCATCGGGATAGATGGCGTAACCATTGGTCTGTTCCGGATTCTTGTAAGTTACGGATAGATAGTGTGCACATTCCTGTGCCAGGGGGCATTGCTCGTTGAAGCAATAGCTCCATGAGTTGTAAACAACTCCTTTAGCGAAGTAAAGCCTTACTAAATCAGCTTGTGTCATTAGCTTATGGTTTTCTAAGTATAAAAAGTGGTTTCACAGGAGTCATAAGCTTCTAGGTGGAATCGGCAGGAACTTTTCCTACTGAGTGCAAAGATACAAAAAATGTTGGCAAGTGCAAGTCTTTTCTCCACTTTTTTAATGTTTTTCGTCGAAAAAATATTCTTTTCTTCGATATTTCTGTGTTTTCCGCAGCGACTCCTCTGTTTTTCGCCGTAGCGTGGCATTAGGTGGCAATTGGTGACAACAGAAAATGCCCTTATTGCCACGCTTAAATTGTTGAATATCAGTTAGCTATCTTATAGCGTGGCAATAGTGGCATTAGTTTTAGAAAAAAATAATGCTACATGAGAGGGTTTAAGTATTCACATCGTTCCAAAGCGTGAGGTTTGATGATAGTTTAACTCTCTGGTTTAATTTATTAAGATGGAAGGAATAATCTACTTTTGTAATCCTAAAAGCATAAGTTTTTTCTCATTTTATTTGCTTAGATGAAATATTTTCCGTACCTTTACACCCAAATAAGAGAAAATAAAAATGGCAATAAAATATGATTCAAGTGTAAATGTCTTGGGGAGTATTCCCGATTATTCGTCGATGATGGATTTCATCTGCGAATACATGGGGCGTATGCCCGATGGACAGGGAAGTTTTTCTTTCCGTACCCACAAGACATTCACCCGATTCCTGGCTGCCATCAAAACGGCGATTCTGACTTTTGCCAACGACAGACATAAGCAGCTTTTCCTGGATGCTTTGTCTTCAAAAGAATTCTCCTATCGGGAGAAACTGATGGTGCTTTATTGGCAAATCGTGTATGGCAACCTGCTCTTCCGGCGAATTTCAGAAGAAGTGTTTATGCAGGCTGTCTATCAGGGGCGAACCACATTGTCGGCTCTCGATGTCCTTGCCTTGCTCCATCACATCAAGGAAACGGAAAAGGGAGAGTTCAATTGGTCGGAAGCCACTTTGAAGATATGTGCGTCTAAATATCTCACCATCTTGAAGAAACTGGGGTTGGCAGATGGAGCCATCCGAAAGCAAATCCTTTATCCGCCGATGACTTCACAACTGTTTGCTTATTTCATAAGAATGGCAATGGCGATGTTTCCAGCCCAAAACAGTCTGGATAATCCGATGATGGTGTTTAGCTTCTATGATAAAACTTCTCTCATCGCTAAATTGAAGCGCATAGAGTTCATGTCTTTCTGGAATATTACCCAGATAGGAGATGAGGTGAAGATAGAAGTAAGGGAGAAAAAGTAAAGAACAAAGAATTCAATTGTGAAATGATAATATGACAATGATGCAGACTTTCGATATAGAGCACAATCGCCTTTTTAATGAGCTTACAGCAACGCTCAAGGAAGACATTGTGAAAATAGCAGGCAAATGTAATGGTGGAAAGAGCATACTTTTTGTTTATCCACCCAGAGACGAGGATGCCTATGTGGCTAAGGCCCGTGAGGAATTGACTGATGGATATAGCTTCATTGATGTGCGTGAAAGTTTCAGACTGTTCCTGGATGAAGCAGGCATAGACATCTTTGAATCCAGTTACAAGGATTTCGGCCAGGAAGTATTCTTCAGTCAGAATTTTGAAGAAGGTACTTTCTTTTACGCACTCATCGAACGGATTAAGCAGGTGTTTGCTGAAGGAAAAGTGCCGGTACTTGTACATACGGGTGCGCTTTATGGCATGAATTTCTCGAATATCAACATCATGGAGCATTCGGCGGTGATGGATTCACACATTCCGCTCGTGGTGTTCTATCCTGCCACTATCGAAGGCGACCAAATCATGTTCCTCGGCAAGCAGCCTGCCTCTAAGTATCGCTGCATTGTCATCAAATAACAAACTAACAATAAAGATGAAAATCAAAGATATTCTGTCCATCCAGTTGGACAATGACATCAAGAATGTAATCGACCTCAATTTGCAGAGCGAGGATGAAGTAAAGGAAGAACTCGATGGCTTTATCCTTACCGAGAGTCTTGCTACCCACTTGTCTGATTTTCTCGACAAGTTTACCTCTGATATGAAGGAAACGGGTGTCTGGCTCAGTGGTTTCTATGGTTCGGGTAAGTCTTACTTTGCCAAGATGTTGGGCTTCCTGATAGAAAACCCGTCTATTCAAGGTACCAGTTTCCGGGAGAGATTTTCCCATAAGCTGGTGGGACTCAAGAATGAGGACTTTATCAGGAATCAGATAGATTCTCTTGCCAAGTCGAAATACCAGGTAGTTTTGTTCGATTCTGCAAAGGTAGATAACAGGCAGGGCATAGCTCATATGGCGATGAGCCAGTTCCTGCTCTCGCTGGGTCTGATGGCCAACTGGATTGGTTTCATGGAATATCATCTTTTGTTGGGTGGTCAATATGCTGCCTTCCTCCAGAAGGTAGAAGAGCAGAACAATGGTAAGAAATGGCAGAATCTTCGCCGCAATATGATGACCACAGTGCCTGTTTTCAAGAAGGCGATTAGTGCTATCATTGGCGAGGAAAACTTCGTGGAAACCAAGGCTATGGTGGAAGAACGTATCAGTTCATACGATGCCGATAAACTGAAGGAGGATCTTTCCCTTTATCTGGATAAGCATCCTCAGGAAAAGATTGTTTTCTTCATTGATGAGGTGAGCGAAGCCATCACCCAGAAGAAAATCAACCTGCTCGACCTGGAAGGTCTCTCTGAATCACTTTCAGCCCTGGGCAACCGTGTCTGGACGGTGGGTATCGCCCAGCAGGCTTTCAATGATGTGCTCAATGCGGCTGGGTTGAACCTGCATCTGCTCAACAAGGTAGAAGCCCGATTCAAGACCCGTATCCCTATTGCTGCCGAAGAAATCGATAAGATTATCCGCAAGCGACTGCTCGACAAAACCGATGCAGGCAAGCAGGAACTCCAGAAATATTTCACCAAGAACAGTGGTATGATTCAGGCGGTTACAAATATTTCCGGACTCGCCCTGAGTGCTACCAAGGATGGTGAAACTTATGCCGATTACTATCCTTTCTTTGAGCACCAGTTTACCATGTTGCAGTATTTCCTCTTTGGTTCTCGCGATACGGTGACCAGCCAGATTGGTACCCGTGGTATGCTGATGTCGGTGTTCGATGTCTTGAAGAAAGAGTCAATGACCGAGGAGGAGGTTTATACCCATGTTTCGGCTGTGGAACTCTGTAATCAGGCAATGGATAATGTGCCAGAGTCTCTTCGCATCCGTTACAAGCAGGCTGAAGACCATATCCAGGCTGATGGCAGTTTTAAAATCGTGAAAGGCAAGCAGCTCTTGCAGGTCATCTATTTCCTTGCCAAGTCGGATGCACGTACCACGGTAGAGAATATCACCAGTTCGTATGCCCGCCGGCCGGAACAGTATTATGAGATTCTGGACGAGGTGAAGCGTGCTGTAGCTCTGTTGGTAGAGAACAATGTGCTTCTCCAGACAGCCGACCAGTATCGCATCACCAGTCAGATAGAGCAGCAGATTATCGACGATATGAGCAAGTACGAGATTCCTATCTATCGCCAGAAGGCTGAAATCATCAGCCGCATGAAGCAGTTGCGCCTGGTGAAGGCGGCACAGGGCTTTACGCTGGATGGGGTGAAGTACAGTTTCTGTGTGGAAACCAGTAATGGCGAGAACTTTGCCAACCAGACAGAGCGCTATATGAAGGTGGTGCTCTATGATGTTTTCTATGAGGATAGGGAACAGGTGATTGCACAGATTAAGCAGGATACCCAAGACGAGAAAGGCGTGATGTCGATAATTCCGACAAATACCTACGCCAAGCAGATTCTCGATTTGGCAGCAGAACTCTTGCGCATAGACTATATCGACACCAAGACTTATTCTACCGATGAGGAGAAGAAGGTGCAGCGTACCATTACTGATTCCCGTGGCGACAAGCAGACACAGCTGGAAGACTTGGTGCGCCGTGCCTATCAGGAAGGAACCATTGTCTATGCCTATAATGCCTACCAGTTGACTGAGGAAAACTGTCTCAAGGAACTGGAGGGAGTAGAGCGCAGAATGGCTGGCAATGTCTATACCCGTCGTTTAACAGCTACGTTGGATGATTCCATTGCCAAGCAGGCATTAACTGTGCCTGTTGCCAAACTGTCCAAGCTCTTCGGACCTTCCGAAGAATTCCGGTTCTTCGATACATCAGGCAAGTTTATTGGTGATAATCTGGCTGTGGTTACAGAAATTCTGAATCGCTGCAAGTCGTTCAAGACGGGTGTTGACCTGGAGCGTGACCTCCTGGCTCCTCCTACGGGTTATTCCTATGGTGTAGTGGTAACCACCCTTGCAGCCTTGCTTCGTGGCAACAAGATTATCGTCAAGTATGGTGGCGAGGATTTTCATTCAGCCACAGATGAAGGTGTCAGCAAGGTCTTCGATAGTGTTCGTATCTTTGAGAAGGCAAGTTTCAAGGCTGTACTGCAATCGCTTTCTTACAAGGATCGCCAGGAAATCGTTGACATTCTGAAGGAAGACTGTAAGTATAAGAAGATTCTCCCTTCTGAGGATCAGCCTAATTACAACAAGAATGATTTCGAGATAGTGGATTGCATCCGCACCTTGTCAAAGGCTTTGTCAAAAATGGTTTATGACAAGATTGAGAGTGATGAGGATATGGCGGCTTTGTTCCCTACATCGGTCAAGGCACGTGCCATCTTCAACCGTTTCAACAAGACGGTGACGGATACCAACTATCTCAATATGGCGAACGACTTCCTTGACGAAGCCGATGAGTATATCAAAGCCTTGGAGCGTGTGCAGAAAGACCTGCATTTCATCGATACCCAGTTTGATGAGATTGAGGATGAGAAAGAATTTATCGCCGAAGTAAAGGATGAGCTGGAGAAGACGGGCAGTGACATGACCGCCTTCAACCAGAAGCGTGACCTTTGGCGTCAGGCTCGTGAGAGTGACTTGGTTCGCAATGCGCAGATGATGCGACAGACCACCCAGGAAATCAAGGACCTCTATTATCATCTGATGCAGCATAGTGCCGAACAGCTTTCAGAGGCTTGTGTAGAGCTGCTCAACAGGGCTGATGCTTTGCGCCAGAAATGTAGTGCTTATCCAGAGGAGTGGAATGTGTCTATATATAATAAGGTGAAAGGACTAGAGCAGAGCTATCAGAAGCTTACTGCCATTGATGCCCGTCTGGGCGATGGATGGAGCATCCGCTGCCGCAATATCAATATGCAGCTCAGAGATATGGAGTATAAGTTGCAGCAGGTAAAGAATGATGCACAAAACCTGGACATTTGGGAGATGGAAATCAACACCACCAACCCGAATCCAGCTCCAAAACCTCAACCAAATCCGGTGCCTCAGCCAAATCCTGCTCCTGGTATCCCGCCACAACCCGCACCTCAGCCTGTACCTCAACCAAAGGTATATAAGATGCGCTCCAAGATGCCTCATGGTAAATGCTCTGTAGCTGAGTATCGTAGCTGGCTTCAGCAGCAACTCATACTTGTGGGTAAGATGGGTAAGGACGATGAGGTTGATTTTGAGGAATAAATAGTTATATAATGTTAACAAGTTGCATTTTTTAATGGAGAATCGGTTGACATTAGGAAATATTTCGTACCTTTGTCAACAGAAATAGTTAAAGTTAGAAATATGTTGAACGAAATGGAAACTTTCGCTAAGCGATTACGTCAGGCGAGAGTAAAAGAAAAGATCTCTATGGAGGCTTTGAGCCGATTGCTAAATGGCTCAGTTTCCAAGCAGGCAATCTCAAAATACGAGGCTGCCAAGATGATGCCGTCCAGCACGATTCTCATAGCTTTGGCTGATGCACTTCGTGTGGATTTAGATTATTTCTTCCGTTCATTTGCATTTGATGTACAGGAAATGAAAGTTTCTTTTCGCAAAAAAGCGAGTGTTGGAACGAAAGATATCGAGGCATTAAAGGTGAATATCCAGGATGAAATCGAACGCTATCTTGAGATCGAAGAAATCTTGGGTGATGAAGGTGATTCTTTTGAAGGAATTCCTTGCGAACAAGTGTTGCTGAGCTATAATGATATGGTTAAGTATGCACAATTTGTTCGCAATAAGTGGCAGTTAGGTTCTGACCCTATCGCTAATGTACAGGATATGTTAGAGGCAAATGGGGTTAAGTTCATTACAACTGAAGGACCTGATGGGTTTGATGGCGTGAGTGGAATGATCAATGGGAAATTTCCTGTAATTGTCTTAAACAGTAAAATAGGTACGGCAGAGCGTAAGAGATTTACTGCATTGCATGAGCTTGGACATTTATTGTTTAATGATAAATTCTCAGAGAAATTAAGTACTCGCGAGATAGAAAATATGTGCAATGCTTTCGCAAATGAAATGTTGTTGCCTACATCTGTCATAACGAAAACGCTTGAAGGCAAAAATAAGATATCTCTAAATGAACTTATCTTTTTGCAGGAAACCTATGGCATATCTATAGATGCTATCATGTATAAACTCTTCCAGAAGGGCATTGTTACGGAGAAAAGATATAAGAGCTTCAGAATCCGTAAAAATGTGGAAAAGGAAACTTTTGGGAAAGATGTTGATAAAGAGCGTTTCCTCGAATTGCAGACGAAAAAGGTTTCTCGTTTCAAGGCAATGGTCTATAGTGCGCTGGCACAGCAATTGATTACGGCTTCTAAAGCTGCTTCTTTGCTGAAGTGTTCAGTTACTACTGTTCGTGATACCGTTAATGTAATATAGCCAATGGAGAAGATAGTCGTAAGTGATACAAATATATTCATAGACTTGATAAGCGTGGATTTGCTTACCGACTTCTTCAAGTTGCCTTGGGAAATCCATACAACAGACATGATAATTCATGAGTTGTTGATTGCCGAGCAGCAAGAGGCTATAAGAGTCTTTGAGGAGGAAGGAAGATTGCTTGTAAAAAAGCATTCTTCGAAAGAAATGGTTGAGCTGGCTGTTATGCGCATGGAAGCTTCAAAAATTTCTAATGCAAGCATTCAGGATTGCTCCGTGTGGAAACTGGCTAAAGATATGGGCTGTTCTCTTTTAACCGGAGATGGTAAACTCCGAAAAATTGTGCAGAAGGATGAAGTGGAAGTCCACGGAATTCTTTACCTGTTTGAAAAGTTATTAGAGCACGATATCATTGATAGTGAGACTGCCATTGAAAGGATGGAAGCTCTCAAGAATATTAATACTCGTTTGCCAAAAGATGAAATCGATAAGCGAATTCATAGTTGGAAGATGAAAAAATAAGGTTTAGACCTTAAATATTTTCTATGAAAGTGCGTGGAAACTAAAAGTTTCTGCGCACTTTTTTAAGTTTCTATCTTTTTCTTTGAATTATTTCCCATATTTTATGTATCTTTGTGCACTAAATAGATTTCGAAAAGTTTAAAATACAATAGATATGAAACTGATAGACCATGTTCTGAAAATTAGAGGCCTCATTCAGCAGGCCATTGACAATAGATTCTCTCGACTGGGATTGCAGGAGGAGGCAATGCCGGTGGAGACGCTGTCGGATGAGCAGCAGACTAAACGACGTGTGCTCGATACCATCATCGCTACCCACCAGGCTGCGATGGGCAATTATGCTGAGGCTCGAAAGGAGGCTATCAAGGAATGTGTCTTTACACTCTTCAACCGACTGGCGGCTGTGAAGGTGATGGAAGACCGTGAACTCTTTCCTGAGGTGATTCGCCGACGTGCAGAACATGGCAATCTGTCTTATTCGCACAAGATGTGGCTCGAAGAGCACCCTGAGGAGAGATCTGCTGAACGAATGGGACTGAAAAACTTCCTGAGAGATAAGTTTGCTGAACTCTTCGATGATTTCGGTATTCCGCTCTTTAAGGCAGACCATCCTTACGCTATTCTGCCTACTGCCGATGAACTCGACGAGATTATCACGGCTTTCAACAGTATTGAACTGGATGAGCAGTGCGGCGAGGATATCTGGAAGGGGGATGATATCCTGGGCTGGATGTATGAGAACTTCAATGCCATAGAAAAGGTGCAGCTCAAGGAGAGTGGAGAGAAAATAGAATATGATAAGGTTTTTCTCCAGAGTCAGATATATACTCCTCAGTGGGTAGTCAAGTTCCTGGTAGATAATACTCTGGGCAAGCAATATCTGGAGATGTATCCTGACAGCCGCTTCATGATTGATGAGGAAACCGGCAAGACCAAGTATCTGATAGCCAATGCGCCGAAGCAGCAGGTGCGCCATCCTAAGGAGAATGGGGTGCTCGATATCAAACTTATCGACCCTGCCTGCGGTAGTGGTAACTTTCTTATTTATGCCTTCTCCGTGTTCTATGATATGTATGTAGATCAGATGGAGAACTATGGTGCCGACTTCAGTCGCCGTGATATTCCGAAGCTCATCGTAGAGCACAATCTCTATGGTGTAGATTTGGACGAGCGTGCCGTGCAGATTACCCAGATAGCCCTGTTTATCAAGGCGATGCAGCTGAAGGGGCGTCGTGGCAAGATGCCTACTTATTGCAATGTGGTGTCTTCTCATTTCTCCTTGCCTGATTATGAGACGATTGAGGCTACATTTGAAATGGGCGATGCGCATTGGGATGAAAAGCAGCGAGAGGTGATTAAGGATATCTGGAATGACCTCTGCAATGCCCATAAGTTTGGATCGTTGCTCCGATTGAAGGAAAAGATTGAGGCGATGATGCCTAAGCAGGAGCGTAATCTTTTTAATGACTATCAGATTCATGATTTCTTCTCTTTCAAGAACCAGGCAATAGAAATGCTTCGCAAGCAGGTGCAACTGTGGGGTGGAGAGGGCAGCAATGCCTATAGCCTTTCATTGGTGAATGACGCCATGACTTTCCTGGATATTCTTACCACGTCTTTCGATGTGGCAGTGGCGAATCCGCCATATACGGATAGCAGCGACTTTGGTCCAGAACTGAAGGCTTTTGCTGAGGCTAACTATAAGAAGCCGATGAAGTTCAACATCAACCTCTATGCTTGCTTTATCAAGAGATGCTGCGAGTTGACGGATGAATTGGGTAAGGTGGGAATGATTCATCCTATGACGTTTATGTATATCAAAACGTTTGAGGATGTACGCAAGTTTATTCTTAACCAGACTCATATCAATCTCTTTGTAGAATATGGATTGAGTAATCTCTTTGGTAGCGTCATGGTGGATTCTGCTTTTTATGTTTTAGAGAAGGATAAGTCTGAAAAGAATGATTCACTTTTTGTCTCTCTTGACCAATATACAAGAACTCCGCAAGAAAAGTTTAAGAAGCAATATTGCTTAGAAGCGTTGTCTGATATCGTCGTATGCAATGAGAACAAGCATGTCTATCTCCTTCCACAAGATAAGTTGAAGGCTATCAAGTCATGGCCTTTTATCTATTGGATTTCTGATGAGTTTAGAGAGAAATTTGGAAGTGATGATTTAGAGACTTTTGCGAAGAATTCTCAGGGTATGTCAGTTTCTAATAAGGAAAAGTATCAAAGGTTCTATTGGGAGGTTTCACCTAAAGATATTTGTGAAATTAAGGGTGATGGAAAGAGATGGGTATTTTTCTCAAAAGGCGGTCCATTTAATAAATGGTATGGAAACAACTGGTTAGTTGTTGATTGGGGCAATGATGGTTATGATTTGAAACATTTTCCAAAAGCTGCTATAAGAAATCAAGCTTATTATTTTATAGAAGGAATCACATATAGTAGTTCTGGGTCTAAAGGAACATCGTTTAGATATCTACCAGATAACTACTTGTTTAGTGGTGGAGGTCCGTCTATAACAGTAAAGACTTCTTGTTCTATTTCTTGGAAATATGTTTGTGCTGTATTAAATAGTAATATAACAAATTATATGTTAGGATGTCTAAATCCTACAGTTAATACAACTCAAGGGGATTTGAATCGTATTCCATTTGTTATACCAGAGAAAGAAGTTGAAGATGTTATAAATAAAATAGTATCATCAAATATTAATATCAAAAAGCATCTTTGCACCTATTCTGTCGTAGAGCAGAACTACTCTCACTCACCAATCACTCCAGCCTCATCCCCAGAGTCTGAGCTCACCCATTATTACAATTACGAGAATGCTCTCTTGACTCAGATTCTCTTAAACGAGGCAATCATCAACCGTATTGTCTTCGATGTCTATGAGTTGAGTGATCACGACCGCCAGATGGTATTGGATAAGGAAGGTATTCCTGTGGGTGACTTGAGCGTATCGCAGGTAGCCCTGGAGGCATACAAGGCTTGGCTGAAGGAAGAAAATACCGAGTTCCCAGCCTCAGCAGAAGTTTGGGAGCATCTGGATTCCCTTGCCATCGACAACGAACAGCCACAAATCTCTGATTTCGAAAAGCTCTATCAGAACAATTATGGCTGGGAAGAGTTCTGCAACAGCGACAACCATCGCATGAACCCTATTGAAGCATGGTATCAGTTCCGCCATGCCGGGGTGCTTCCGCCTCAGCGAACCCAAAGCCTCTGCTTTGAGCTGATAACCGACGTGATCCGTGCCATCCTGAAGAAAGATGACGATGGCGTCATCCCACTCTGTGAACGTATGGGTGAGGAGCCATTGGATGTACGCATTGAGCAGGAACTGGTGGAGCGAGGTTATAGCGGGGCGCAAATCTCGCAGATAGAGCAGTTGCTCTGCATGAACTTGGGTACAGGCAAGAGTTTGAGAAAGTATCTGTATGAAAAATTCTTCCAGCAGCTCAGCGACCATCTCAACCTCTTTATGTATCTGCCAAAGACACCATTCATCTGGCATCTTACCAGTGGTGACCCGGCAAGCGGTCATTCTGCCATCGACCTCTATGTAAGCATCTACACCTGGAGCCGAGACACCCTCTTCCGCATCAAGAGCGTGTATCTCGCCAACCGGGAGAGCGGTCTTTCCGACCGCCTTGCCGCCATCGACCCAACCACGGCAAACGGCAAGATAGAGGCAGCCGAAATCAAGGAACAGCTGCAGGAACTACATCAGTTTGCCGACAAGATAGATGCCCTCCTTGCCAGCGGCTACGATCCGAAGCTCGACGACGGTGTGGGCAAGAACATAGCCCCACTGCAGAAAGCCGGCTTGCTGAGCTACGAGGTGCTCAATAGCGGACAGTTGAAGAAATATCTCAATGCAGATTGGTAAAACTAAAAAGAATAAATAACAATGATAGACAAATGGTTCATTGACGATATAAACAAGGCTGCGGCAGGAGAGGGACGAGTCGTAGTGACCGATGCCAGGAAAGAAGGAAAATTCCTCTTGAATTATCTTCCTTCTCAGTTTGTGCTGCTGCCTGTAGCCAGCTCTGACCTGGATGAAATCAAGGCGAAGTATGAGGCGGAGACTCATCATGCTGGCGAGAAAGTGGTGTTTTATACCCAGAGAAGCAAGGGAGAACTGACTTTCCTCCTCGAATATGCCGAGACGCAAGGTTGCATCGTGCTTGATGATATGGAAACTTACATCCGCAAGCATTTGTTTGATGCCATCCAGATCAATACGCAGTTGCCAAAGGCGGAATTGCTGGTGGCTGCCAAGTTGAGCAAGGGAAAAAGCCTGAACTGGTGGAAGGGCATAGCCATGGGGCTGAACAAGCCGATGGAAACCGACAAGCTCCTGATGGATTTGCTGGCCGCACCTGCATCTACAGCCAAGAACATGGACAAGGATGTATGGAAGATATTCACTGCCGAAGTCTTTGCTATGATAGGCAAACCGCAGACGGAACAACCTGCAGAGGTGCTGGCTCAAACCGTGATGGATGCCATCTTTGATGGTCTGGTCAGCAATCAGATTTCAGCCTCCCTGCTCTCCATCTATCACAGGTGTACCAGTAGGCATGATATGGATGCAATGATGGCAGACTACATCGCCCGATATACCAGGTTGAAGGAGGCTGATCCGCTGAAGGCTCATCCCGACCATCCATTTCTGGCATTAGACCATGCCCTGTTCAAGCGCCTGAGCCATGCCATAGAAAACGGAGAATTTCTGGCGGGCTATACCCAGTATATCGATGCCCGCATCCAGAGCAGACAGGCTGTAAGCTATAAGGCAGCCTGGCTCAAGGATGTAAAGACCATCGTAGAGTTCAAGAACGGAGAACTCTACAAGGTGGCATCCCTGCAGGATTTCGCCACGTATTACCGTGCTCATTTTGCGATACTTGATACGGCTGTGCGCCATCTCTATGCAGCTTGGCTGCACGATGAGAAATGGCTGCGCCCTTTCCAGTATCTCTATGAGCAGGCAGAAAAGGAACTCCTGGATAAATGGTTTGCTTTGGCAAAGGATTACCAGCCTTCGCAGCAAGGATTACTGAAGGAGAAATTATCGGGTAAGGGCAGAATCGCCATCCTGGTATGCGACGGCCTGCGACTGGAAATCGCCGAAACCATCTATCAGCAAGCCAAATCGAAGAAGTCTAACGACTATGCCTTCGCCATGCTCCCATCCGTTACGGAAAACGGCATGAGTGCCTTGTTTGGCTGTGAAGGCGTGGAACTGTCGGCACAGACCCGCTATGGCCATCTCAAGACTCAGGTGCCTGATGTTGAGGTGATACAGGCAGACAAACTGAACAGTAGCATCACCGCCCAGCATCTTGTATTGATGTATGGTGATATAGACCAGGTGGGCGAGAAGAAGCAGTTGGCGGCATTGAAGGACATCAATAATTATGAGAAGGAGATAGCCGAAAAAATAGAGAACCTGCTGGATATGGGATATGCCAAGGTGTATGTAACAGCCGACCACGGCTTCGTTATTACGGGCATCCTGGATGAGGCTGACAAGATTCCAGCTCCGCATGGTGACATCCAGAAACTGGATGAGCGATTCTGTCTGGCTAACGATCAGCTGACTCCTTCTTCCGTAAATCTGATAGCCCGACAGGATGATTTCTGCGGATCAGCCTATCAGTATTATGCACAGACCGACAAGCCGTTTGTAACCAAGGGAGCTTACGGCTATGCACATGGTGGCTTTACACCGCAGGAATGCATCATTCCTATCTATGAGTTTGGCAAGGATGCTGGTGTTGAGGCGCTGCAGGTGAATATCGCCAACAAGAAGGAACTGCAGCATGTGGCTGGTCAATACTTCAAGTTGAAGATTCAGGCAGAATCATCTTCTGATGTCTTCAAGCAGGAGCGCCGCATCGAACTGCATCTCTATGAAGGAAGCCAGCAAAAATCGACACAGATTGTTACCATCAAACCGGGGCAACTGCTTGACAATAATGAATTTGAAATGCCATCATCAGGAAACATAAAGGTGGTTCTGGTAGATGCAGCCACCAAGGAGCAGATTGATTTCTGCGAGGTGAAGTCGGCATCATCAAGAGACCTGGATGACTTGTTTTAAAACGTTGCCTGTAAAAGGGCAAAAACATGATAGACAATGATAGAATTAGATAGAAAACTCCTGGATTTGTTCCAAGGCTTTGTGGTAAGAAAAGACATCGTCCGTGCCGTGAAGGTGGGAGCCAACGTACCTGTATTCGTATTGGAATACCTGCTTGCCAACAGTTGCAGTACCGACGATGAGGAAAAAATCAGGGAGGGAGTGGAGAGCGTGAAACGTGTGCTCCAGAAACATTATGTGAATCCGGATGAGGCGAATGTGGTTCAGTCGAAAATCAAGGAGGAAGGTTCCTACAAGGTGATTGACAAGATTTCCGTCCGTCTGGATGCATCGAAAGATAAATATTGGGCAGAACTTTCTAACCTCAATATCCGTGAGGCGAATATCGACGAGAGTCTGGTTATCCAGCACGAGAAGATGATGATGGGTGGCATCTGGGCTATCATCGACATCGACTATGATTCGAGCATGATGATAGGCAACAAGATTTATCCTTTCGTGGTATCCAAGATTCGTCCTATCCAGCTTTCTAATTTCAGCCTCGACCGCATTGTGGAAGCCCGCAGGGAATTTACCAACGAAGAGTGGCTGAACGTGCTGTTGAGAAGTGGAGGCTATGAACCGGAATCGGAGGGAATGACGGAGCGCATGAAGATGCTTCTGCTTTCTCGCTTTATCCCTTTGGTGGAGCCCAATTTCAATATGGCGGAACTGGGTCCACGCAGTTCGGGTAAATCTTTCGTGTTTAAGGAGTTGTCTCCTTATTCCATGCTGGTGAGTGGCGGACAGGGTACTGCTGCCTCTCTGTTTGTGAACAACAGCAATGGTCAGATTGGTGCCATGGGCAAATGGGATGCGGTCTGTTTCGATGAATCTACCGATGAACTGTTTAAGGATAGGGAAGTGGTGCCGCTGATGAAAGACTACATGGAGAGTGGATCGTTCTCGCGTGCCGGTAAGAGTGGCGAGAAATCGGCCAATGCCTCCATCATTCTGAATGGTAACATCAACCAGCCAGTGGAGACGGTGTTGCAGACGAGCCATCTGTTTAGTCCTTTCTCAGACAAGATCAGCGATGATACGGCCTTTCTGGACCGTATCGGTTTCTTCCTGCCGGGATGGGAAATCATGAAGTTTGCTCCAGCCAATTTCACCAACCATATCGGTTTCAGTACCGATTTTTTCAGCGAAATGCTGCATCATCTGCGTAAGGACAACTATACCAATGCGCTGGACGATTATTTCACCTTGGGTTCACAGCTGAGACAGCGTGATACCAAACCGGTGAGAAAGACGGTGTCTGCCCTTATCAAGCTGATGCACCCAGATGGCAACTTCACCAAGGAAGACATCAGCAAGTATCTTAGCTGGGCGATAGAGATGCGCCGAAGAGTAAAGGAACAGTTGAAGCGCATCGGTGGCATGGAGTTTTGGGATACCAATTTCTCTTATATAGACAAGGAGACCCAGGAGGAAACCTTTGTTTCCGTGCCGGAGGAACGTGGCAGCAACCTGATAGAAGATGCACCTTTGGCTCCAGGCACCTGCTATACGGCAACCAGCGATGGCGACAAGGTATCGCTGATTAAGGTTGAGGTGATCACCATGCAGGGCAATGGCAAGTTGGCGGTGAGCGGCACTTCTTCTGCTGAGGTGAAGGAAGACATCCGCAACACCTATAACTATATCCGTGCCAACGAGAGCAGTATTCTCTCGCAGAAACATTCGCTGATGCGGCTGGATGTAACGGTGCAGGTGACGGCATTGCTGGGAACCACGCAGGTGGGCGGTATCGGCTCGGCAGTATTTGCCGCCATCGTATCATCGGTATTTGGCAGAAACCTGAAGCCTGCGCTGGGCATCATCGGTAACATTTCTATTGGTGGAGCGATAGTCAGGGCTACCAATTTCTCTGATAGGGTATCATTACTATCAGAGAATGGAGCCAAGACGGTGCTGGTTCCGATGGATAATCTACAGGAAATGGCCACCCTTCCTGCCACGATTTTGGGTAAGACGGATGTGCCTTTCTATGCCAATGCACAGATGATTATTCAGAAAATCATATAAAAATAGAATAAAAGATATAGATTATGCAATACAAGAATATCATATTCGATTTAGGTAATGTCTTGGTGAAACTCAATCCGGAAGGATGCATCGGGGCTTTCAAGGCGATAGGAATGGGGGAGTTGGCTAATCCGAATCCTCAGAGTGAGGGGATGAAGCTGATGAGCAAACTGGGTGTGGGAATGATTACCACCGAAGCGTTCTGCGATGCAGCCCGCGAGTTGACTGGGACTGATGTGACGAATGAAGAAATCATCGATGCTGCCAACAAGATGCTGGTGGAGATTCCTGATGAGAAAAAGGAACGACTCCTGCAGTTGAAGAAGGCTGGCTATCGTCTCTTCCTCCTGAGTAATACCATTGATGTGCATTGGGATTATTGCGTGGAGCATCTCTTCCCTTATCAGAACTATGGGGTAGAGGATTATTTCGAGCACTGTTTCCTCTCTCAGCGAATGCATCTTGCAAAACCTGATGCCCACATCTATGAGGAGGTAATCAGGCAGGCGAACATCCATCCCGACGAAACCCTTTTCATCGATGATCTGAAGGAAAACTGCGAGGCTGCCGAGAAGCTGGGCATCCATACCTTCCAGAACGTGAAGTTTGATGATTGGCTTGCACTTCGGTTCTGACGGATATGTCAGAATCGAAGCTTTTATTCGTTAAATAATTTTGTGTTAATTTGCATTTTTTCTGATGAATAATCGCAAGAACTCCACACTTTTTCTAACGAATAATCAACAAATTCCCACACTTTTTCTGACGAATAACTTAGGAAAAGGCTGATTTATTCGCTTTTTCCAACAAAATGTTATACCTTTGTGGGCTAATAATAACTAACTTACAAAATCGAAATGAATTTTTACAAGACATTAGGATTGAAAAACAGCCGTATTGACGTGGCTGATGCCTTGCGAGGATTGGCAGTGGCTGGTATTATTCTCTATCACTCCGTGGAGCATTTCAATATGTATGACGGAAGTATAGCGCATGCTTATACGTTGGGGTGTGATGATTGGATGGCAGATGTGCTGGCATTGCTGCTGTCGGGAAAGATGTATGGCATTTTTGCCCTGCTTTTCGGATTGAGTTTCTTCATCATGAACGATAACCAGCAGCAGCGAGGAAATTGCTTTTCGGGTAGATTCGCCTGGCGAATGTTCCTCCTGGCAATGCTCGGTATTGTGAACACCGCCTTTTTCGATGGCGACATTCTCTTCTCTTATGCCATCTATGGTCTGGTTCTCATCCCATTGAGCTATCTTCCTACCAAATGGCTCTGGTGGGTGGTTGCCTTCCTCTTTATCCAACCGATAGAAATCTATTCCCTCATTACCGGATGGCAGGTAGATGCATCGGCATTGGGAGAGGTGTATGGAAATATGTATCATGGTCATCAGCACGGCAGTTTCCTGGAGAATGCCTATGGAAACCTGCGATACGGACAGGTGGCTACCTATTACTGGTGCATGATGAAGGGAAGACATACGCAGACCATCTGCCTCTTCATACTCGGAATGCTGGTGGGAAGAAAGCGTTGGTTCTACAATGAGAACAACAACCTGGCTTTGTGGAAAAAGGTGCTGGCGGTTTCCATCCTGGTATTGATTGTGGGAGGCATCGCTGATGTGCGCCATATGGAAACATGGAACAGTTGGCTTTATCCTATCTACAACTTCTTCATCCTCTCGTTTGTAGTTTCAGGTTTCGTATTGCTGTGGTACGGTAAGGAATGGTTCAGAAAGGGATTGTCGTTCCTGCGCCAGTTTGGTAAGATGAGTCTGACCAACTACTTCCTCCAGTCTATCATCGGTTGCGGACTGTTTGCCTATTATGGTTTCAATCTTCAGACGAAGCTCGGCATCACCTACGCCTTCTTTGTGGGCATCGCCATGGTGGTAGTACAATGTCTGTTCTCTAACCTCTGGCTCAAGTATCACTCCCACGGTCCTTTCGAGGGAATATGGAAGAAGCTGACCTGGATTAAATTCTAAGTTTTCAAGATGATAAAATAAAAAAGGTGTGTCATGGACTAATGACACACCTTTTTATTTTTTATTGATCCTTTCTGAATATCTTATCCACAACTACGGCAATGGCACCATCGCCCGTTACATTGCAGGCGGTGCCGAAACTGTCCATCGCAATATAGAGGGCTATCATAAGCGCCTGCATATCAGCATTGAAACCCAAAACAGAGGCTAGCGGACCGAGCGCTGCCATCACGGCTCCTCCCGGAACTCCCGGAGCAGCTACCATGCAGATGGCGAGCACGAAGATGAAATTGAGAAAGAGAGGGAGATTGCACGGCATACCATTGATGAGACAGATGGTTAGCGCACAGCAGGTAATCTTCATCATTGAACCCGAGAGATGGATGGTGGCACAGAGCGGAATGGTGAATCCGGCAATGCCATCGGTGACACCGTTTTTCAAGGTCTGCTTCAATGTTACCGGGATAGTGGCTGCCGATGAGGAGGTGCCCAGTGCTGTGAAGTAGGCTGGTAACATATTGAGCAGCAGCTTGAACGGATTCTTATGGGTCAAGCCGCCTGCCAACAGGTATTCGTAAAGTAATATCACGATATGGAGCACGAGAATCACGAGGATAATCTGAGCGAAGACGAGCAGAATATGGTATGCTTCGCCCGAGAAAGTCATGCCCAGGAAAATGCCGAAGATGTAAAGGGGGAGGAGGGGGATGATGACTTTGGCGATGACACCGGAAACGATTTCCTTGAATTCCTGGAATATCTTTTGCATGGTGCGGCTGCCTTTATGGGCAATGCCCAGTCCGGCGATGAACGAGAATACGAGGGCACTCATCACATCTACCATGGCAGGTATCTTGATTTCGAAGAAGGGTTTGAGTTCTTCCACTTTGTCTACTGCCACATGGGCCGAGTTGGCAATCATGTGTGGAAAGAGAGCAGAGCCTGTGCCATAGGCTAGTAGACCTGCCAGGATGGTATCGGCAAAGGCGATGCCCACGGTGGCAAGGAGGAGTTTTCCGGCTCCATGTCCGATATCGGCAATGGCTGGTGTTACGAGACCGATGATAATGAGCGGTATCATGAAGCCAAGAAACTGGCTGAAGATTCCGTTGAAGGTGAGAAACGCTCTGACGGCTGCTTCATTGAAGAAATTGCCGAAGACTACGCCCAGCAGGATGGCAATGATGATTCTTGCCAATAGTGGCATTTTGATTCTTTTCATATCCGTAGTTTTGCTTTTTTGTTTGCAAAGGTACGGCTTTTCTTACTATTTTCCAAGCTTTTGCTCAATAAAAAGCCTATCTCAATAAAAAACATCTCAAAGAAAAAGCTCTTCTCAACAAAAAACGCCCTCCTGCCTCTCAGCAGAAGGACGCCAACCTTTTTTTCTTGTACAATGTATGAATTCAGATACTATCTGTTTTTTACAGATTGTCTTTCTCGATATCCTTGAAGTACTTGTAAGTACTAACCTTCAATTCGTCGGTAGCGCTCTCATCGCAAACGATGATGCCGTGCTTGTGAGTCTGCAAAGCACTGATAGTCCAAGCCTGGGTAACAGGACCCTCGATAGCAGCCTGGAGAGCACGTGCCTTGCTGTGGCCGTTGCAGAGAATCATCACTTCCTTTGCAGCCATAACAGTGCCAACACCTACGGTGAGCGCTGTGCTAGGAACCTTGTTCATATCGCCGTCGAAGAAACGGGAGTTAGCGATACGGGTATCAGTTGTCAAAGTCTTCACACGGGTAAGAGAGTTGAGTGAAGAGAAAGGCTCGTTGAAAGCGATGTGGCCATCAGGACCGATACCTCCGATGAAAAGGTCGATGCCGCCAGCCTCAGCAATCATCTGCTCATAGTGTGCACACTCTTCCTCCAGGTTCTCAGCGTTGCCGTTCAGGATATGGATGTTCTCCTTAGGGCAGTCGATGTGATCGAAGAGGTTGCGAGCCATAAATGAATGGTAGCTCTCTGGGTGAGACTCTGGAAGACCTACGTATTCGTCCATGTTGAAGGTGAGTACATGCTTGAAAGAAACTTCGCCAGCCTTGACAGCCTTGACGATTTCAGCATACATACCCATTGGTGAAGAACCTGTAGGCAAACCCAATACGAATGGTTTCTCTGCTGTTGGGTGGAAAGCCTTGATAGTCTCCACAACGTGACGAGCTGCCCAACGTGACAACTCATCGTAATTCTTTTCGATAATTACGCGCATAATTGCAAAATGTTTTTTGGTTGTTTTTATTTAAATGTTGATTATATTTCCCAAGCCATGGCTGATGCTCCCAAGACGGCAGCCGATGCACCCTTCAGTCCGCTGATAAGGAACTTAGCCTTACCCTGATACAGACTTAGTACGTGCTTTTCGTATGCTTCCTTGATAGGATTCATCAGCAGGTCGCCTGCATTAGCCAGACCTCCGAAGAAGATGAATGCTTCAGGGCTGAGTACGGTAGCAACATTGGCACATGCCTCACCGATCATTTCACCGGTCTGTTTGAAAATCTGCAGAGCGAGCTCGTCCTGCTTCATAGCCTCATTGTAGATATCCAGAGAGGTAAGCTTGTCAAGAGGAATGTTCTTAAGGCTGGAAGTTGTGTCAGGATTGTTGGCAAGCATTTCCTTGGCTGTTCTTACCACTCCTGTTGCAGAGCAGTATGTCTCCAGACATCCACTTCTTCCACATCCGCAAGGACGTCCGTTTACCGGTGTCACAATCATGTGACCCAATTCTCCTGCGAAGCCATCGCATCCGTAGAGCAACTGACCGTTGACAACAATGCCGGAGCCTACACCTGTACCCAGGGTGATTTCTACGAAGTTGTTCATGCCCTGTGCCACACCATACCATTTCTCGCCGAGCGCAGCAGCGTTGGCATCGTTGGTGAGAGCTACTGGAACACCGAGCTTATCCTCGAAGAGCTTTGCCAGAGGTACGATTCCCTTGCCCCAAACCAGGTTGGCTGCATTCTCTATCGTTCCTCGATAGTAGTTGGCGCTAGGAGCTCCTATTCCCATTGCCTTGATGTTCTCCATGCCACCTGTTTCTTCTACGATAGTCATCACTGCCTGGCATGAAGCAGCGACATACTCTTCTACTGTTGTATAGGCTTGTGTCTTGATAGAGGTAGATGCTTTGATTTCTCCGCTACTGTCAACGATGCCGAACACTGAATTCGTTCCACCCAGGTCGAGGGCGATAACAAACGGTTTCTCGTTTTGTTTCATCATGTTTAAATTGTGTAATGAATAGTTGAATAGTTATTTCTTTCTTTCTTAAGAATGTCCTTGTAATATTTTGCTTCTTGCCATGAGGCAGGCTCCTATCAGTCCTGCATGGTCTTTTAAGGCAGATGTTACGATTTGTGAGTCTTCACTAACCATATTGAGTGAGAATTTCTTGATACCCATGCAGATAGGCTGGGTAAGATAGTCACCGGTAACTGAGAGGTCGCCTCCGATGACGAGCATTTCCGGATTGAAGGTGTTGATGATTCCTGCGAGATTTGTTCCCAGCTCCACAGCCATTCTCTGCAGTGATTCGATGCTGAGCACGTCTTCCTTCTGGATGGCATCCAGTATGTCCTGGAGGGTGAGTTCCTGGTGCAGTTTCATCACCTTGTCGGTGAGCACGGAGGTTCCTCCTTCCTGCAGCTTCTGGTTCATCTTTCGGAGCAGTGCAGAGCCTGATGTTTCAGTTTCCATGCATCCTGTTTTTCCGCAGTGGCAGATGATGTCATTATTATATATGTGCATGTGACCGATTTCTCCCGAGAAGCCCGACTTGCCCTGGTACAGTTTGCCGTCGATGATGATTCCGATGCCGATGCCCCAGCTCACATTGACGAAGACTACGTTCTTGATTCCCTTGCAAACTCCCTTGAGACTTTCTCCGTATGTCATGCATCGGGTGTCGTTGTCAATACAGAAAGGAAGTCCGAGTTTTTCAGACATTGTCTCAGCCAAAGGTTTTCCCAGGCAGGAGAAGTAATTATAGGCACAGCCTATTTCCGGATTCACTCGTCCTCCAATGCTCATGCAGGCATTCTTGATCTGGCTTTTGTCAATGCCCGATTTTTCAACAAAGCTGTTGATGGATTTAATGAAGGTTTCGAAGCATTCCAAGTTGTCTTTATAGTCAATGTCAATCTTTACCGGGTCTGCAATCATATTGCCGCAGAAGTCGCAGATGCCGAAGGTGAGATTATCTTTTCCGGAATCTATTCCGAGAAAATATCCAGAGGTAGCGATAAGGTCGTATATCTTAGGCGCTCTCTTAGAATAGTTGTCTCTTTTGCCTGTCGTTTGCACCAACCCGATTTCGATGAGTTCGTTCAGTGTCTTGGTGGTATATGGAACGCTGACCCCCAAATTCTTGGAGAGCTCAGCAATAGTTTGCCCACCGTGTTCAATGAATTGGTTGAGGAGGGCAGACTTTGACGCAGACCATTTTTTATGATTGATGATGTCTTTTAACATATAGAGATCTCTTAATTAATTATTTTATGCTGCAAAGTTAAATAAATAAATTCGTTTTATTAATATTTCTAAGTTAATTAATCTAAATATTTAAAAGAAAATGATATTTTAGTCTTTTTCTTGCTGTTTTTACCTTGCTTCCGAGCTACTTTGGATTGATTTCCTGCCTTTTAATAGTTTTTGGATTACACAAGCTCTCTTTTTATATATATAATAAGGTATTATGTAGAAAAAGGATATAATAAATAATTAAACTAATTTATTTAATGATAATAATGAAAATAAGTTTATTGAAATTTGGCAGATAATTAATTTTGTTGTATATTTGCACCCGAATAACAAAACTAACAGTCGAGTAATGAAAAATAAAAAGTTTTATCCTTGGTTGGTTGTAGCTCTCCTTTGGGTAGTGGCTCTCCTCAACTATATGGACCGCCAGATGCTTTCCACCATGCAGGCGGAAATGAAGGCAGACATCGTGGAGTTGCAGCAAGCTGAAGCTTTTGGAGCTTTGATGGCAGTTTTTCTTTGGGTGTATGGTATCGTGAGTCCATTCGCCGGAATCGTGGCAGATAGAATCAGCCGTAAAAAATTAGTAGTAGGCAGCCTCTTCGTCTGGTCTCTTGTGACTTACCTGATGGGTTATGCTTCCAGTTTCAACCAGCTCTACATGCTCAGAGCTTTGATGGGTATCAGTGAAGCCCTCTACATTCCTTCTGCTTTGTCGCTGATTGCCGATTGGCATGAGGGCAAATCAAGATCTCTAGCCATCGGCGTTCACATGACAGGTTTGTATGTGGGTCAGGCTATCGGAGGATTTGGTGCTACAGTGGCTGCTGCCTTCTCTTGGCACACTACTTTCCACTGGTTCGGAATTCTCGGAATCGCTTATTCTGTAGTGTTGCTCCTTTTGTTGCATGATAAGGATAAGGATGCGGTGAATGTAGCTCCTGTGCAACAGGCAAAACCTGCCAAGGGTGGACTGTTCCAGGGTTTGTCGGTAGTATTTTCTACCTGGGCATTCTGGGTTATCCTCTTCTATTTTGCAGTACCTTCTCTCCCAGGTTGGGCAACCAAGAACTGGCTCCCTACCTTGTTTGCTGAGAATTTGGGCATCCCAATGTCGCAGGCGGGTCCGATGTCAACCATCACCATCGCCGTATCTTCATTGCATGGTGTACTTTTCGGAGGTGTGCTTTCAGACAAGTGGGTACAGAAGAACATCCGTGGCCGTGTCTATACCAGTGCCATCGGTTTGGGTATGACCATTCCTGCGCTCTTCCTCCTCGGCTTCGGTCACAGTCTGGTAGCCATCGTAGGAGCAGGCTTGCTCTTCGGTATCGGTTTCGGTATGTTTGATGCCAACAATATGCCAATCCTCTGCCAGATTATCTCGGCAAAGTACAGAGCCACAGCATACGGTATCATGAATATGGTGGGCGTATTTGCCGGAGCCATGGTTACACAGGTGATGGGTAAGTGCTCTGATGGCGGCAACCTGGGCTTTGCCTTCGCCGTACTCGGCATCGTGGTGATAGCTGCACTGACACTCCAGCTTGTCTGCCTGAAACCAAAGACAGATAATCTGGAATAAATCGAAAGCATCTGCCAACGGCAGATCATTTAGAATAAAGAATTAAGAATCATATAATTAACGTATAAAATATTTTTGATTATGGAAAAAATCATTGGACTCATTGATGCACCGTTCACTCCTTTTTATGCCAACGGTGATGTGAACTTGGAACCTATCGAGGCTTATGCCAAGATGCTTCAGAAAAATGGTCTGAAGGGCGTGTTCATCAACGGCTCTTCTGGTGAGGGTTACATGCTGACCACCGAGGAGAGAATGCTTCTCGCCGAGAGATGGGTAGCGGTGGCTCCAAAGGACTTCAAGATTATCGTTCATGTGGGCAGCTGCTGCCTCCGTGAGAGTCGTCGCCTTGCAGAGCATGCTCAGAAGTTGGGTGTTTGGGGTATCGGTTCAATGGCTCCTCCATTTCCACATATCGGTCGCATCGAGGAACTGGTGAAGTATTGCGAGGAGATTGCTTCTGCAGCACCAGAGCTTCCTTTCTACTACTACCACATTCCTGCATTCAATGGCGCTTACCTGCCAATGCTCGACTTGCTGAAGGCTGTAGATGGACGCATTCCTAACTTCGCTGGTATCAAATATACCTTCGAGAGTCTCTACGAGTATAACCAGTGCCGCCTCTACAAGGATGGCAAGTACGATATGCTCCACGGTCAGGATGAGACCATCCTCCCTAGCTTGGCTCAGGGCGGTGCACAGGGTGGCATCGGCGGAACAACCAACTACAATGGTAAGGAACTGGTTGGTATCATCGATGCTTGGAAGAACGGCGACATCGAGACTGCACGCGAGAAGCAGAACTTCGCTCAGGAGGTTATCAACGTGATCTGCCACTACCGTGGTAACATCGTGGGCGGTAAGCGTATCATGAAGCTGATGGGCTTCGATTTGGGGCCAAACCGTACTCCATTCCGCAACATGACCGATGAGGAAGAGCAGGCAATGAAGAAAGAGTTGGAAGCTATCAACTTCTTCGAGCGTTGCAATAAGTTTTAATTTCAATCATCTCCACTAAATCAATAAGAATGAATATTAAAGAATATATCAAGCAGTGGGCTGAATCCTACAAGAACGACTTAACTCAGAATATCATGCCTTTCTGGATGGAGCATGGATGGGATAAGGTGAACGGTGGTGTCTATACTTGTGTGGATAGAGACGGAAGTCTGATAGACTCCACCAAGTCGGTATGGTTCCAGGGTCGATTCGCCTTTATATGCTCCTATGCATATAATAATGTAGAAAAGAACCCGATGTGGCTGGAGGCTGCGAAGAGCACCCTCGACTTCATCGAGAAGCATTGTTTCGACGAGAATGGAAGAATGTACTTCTCTGTTACAGCCGAGGGCAAGCCATTGCGTATGCGCCGCTACGTATTCTCTGAAACCTTCGCAGCCATTGCGATGTCAGAGTATGCCCTGGCTACAGGCGACCAGAAGTATGCCGAGCGTGCCCTGCAGATTTTCAAGGACACCCAGCGCTTCCTCACCACACCAGGCATCCTGGCTCCAAAGTTCGAGGAATCAGTGCAGTTGCAGAGCCACAGCATCATCATGATTCTCATCAACGTGGGTTCATGCATCCGCAAGGTTATCAACGACCCTAAGCTCACCGAGCAGATTGATGAGTCAATCGCCAAATTGAAGAAGTACTTTATCCACCCGGAGTTCAAGTGTCTTCTGGAGACGGTGGGCATGAACGGTGAATTTGTGGATACCTGTATGGGTCGCACCATCAACCCGGGTCATTGCATCGAGACTTCATGGTTCATCATGGAAGAGGCAAAGCAGAGAGGCTGGGACAAGGAGATAACCGATATGGCGCTGCAGATCTTCGACTGGTCTTGGGACTGGGGATGGGACAAGCAGTATGGCGGCATCATCAACTTCAGAGACTGCAGGAATCTTCCTTCGCAGGATTATTCACAGGATATGAAGTTCTGGTGGCCACAGACCGAAACCATCATCGCTTCTCTCTATGCTTATCTGGCAACAGGTGATGATGAGTATATATACAAGCATCAGCGCATCAGCGAGTGGACCTACGCCCACTTCCCAGATGCCGAGTTCGGCGAGTGGTATGGTTATCTGCACAGAGACGGAACCGTGGCACAGCCTGCCAAGGGTAATCTCTTCAAGGGACCGTTCCACATTCCGAGAATGATGATCAAGGCATACTCTCTGTGCCAGGAGATTTTGAACAAAGAATAAAAATATGAACAAGAACTTAGATTTGTGTATATCGAATCTGGGCACCGTAAGAAACAATCAGTATCAGATGGCGATCCTGCCATGGGGAGCAACAGAGCCTCATAACCTGCATCTGCCATATCTTACTGATTGTATCTTATCACATAGCATCGCAGTGGATGCTGCCGTACAGCTTGCTGCCGACAAAGGCGTGAATTGCATGGTGCTTCCTCCTGTGGCTATGGGTGCCCAGAATCCCGGACAGCGTGATGTGGCTTTCTGTATCCATTACCGATATGAGACTCAGAAGGCAATTCTGCAGGATATCGTAGAAGCGTTGCAGCATCAGGGAATCAAGAAACTCCTCATCGTGAATGGTCATGGAGGAAACACCTTCAAGAATATGATTCGTGATCTGGCTGTGGATTTTCCTGATTTCATCATTGCTTCCAGTGAGTGGTTCAAGATGAGCAATCCAAAAGATTTCTTCGAACAGCCAGGTGATCATGCTGATGAAGTGGAGACTTCTGTGATGATGCATTATCATCCTGAGTTGGTGAACTTGAAAGAAGCTGGCGAAGGTGCAGCCAGGGGATTCAGAATTCCTGCATTGAATAGCGGAAAGGTCTGGATTCCTCGCAACTGGTCGATGGTATCAACGGATACCGGTATCGGAAATCCAGCTTTGGCTACAGCCGAAAAGGGCAAGATGTTTGCAGAAGCCGTTGTTCGTGAATATGTTGAATTCCTCTATCAGTTCTCTCTGGCAGAAACAGTATCTGATTTGTATTAAATATAAGTAATAGAAAATCTAAATAGTAAAAATATGATTTTTTCAGCAAATATAAGCAAGGCATTGTGTCTTGCTACCATGGGTATTTCCCTGATGATGCCTGCACAGGTTGCTGCTGCAACCCCTGCTATGGCTGTTGAGACACAGGCTGTGAACGCTCAGGGTGGCATCACCGTCTTCTCTAACAAGGATGCACAGTATCGTATTCCTGCCATCGTGGAGTGTAAGTCGGGTAAGTTGATTGCGTTTACCGATCATCGTTATCATAATAAGGATATTGGAGGCGGCCGTCATCTCGACATCGTGATGAAGACCAGTATGGACAAGGGCGCTACCTGGAGCTCTCCAGAGCAGATGGTGGCAAAGGGCGGAAGCGGTATTGCTACCAGTTTCGACTGCGCCCATGGCGATGCGGCTGTCGTAGTAGATAAGAAGAGCGGCAGAATCCTCCTGATGTGTGCATCGGGCGGCATCGGCTATTGGGAGTCAAAGCGTGGCAATCTCCTGATGATGGGTAGATACTATAGCGACGACGAGGGTAAGACATGGTATGGCGAGGAAGTGACCAAGCAGATTTACGACCTCATCCCAGAAGTGGAATCAGCCTTCTTTACCAGTGGTAGAATCTGTCAGAGTAAGCAGATCAAGGTAGGCAAGTATTATCGTGTCTATACCGTGTTGTGTACCCGCAGCGGTAACCGCATTCTCTATAGCGATGACTTCGGTCAGACTTGGAGTGTTTTGGGCAAGAATGTAGCTGAGGCTGCTCCTCACGGAGATGAGGCTAAGATCGAGGAATTGCCAAACGGCAATGTATTGCTCAGCAGTCGTGCGATGGGCGGACGCCACATCAACATCTATACTTATGAGGATAAGAAGACTGCCACAGGCTCTTGGGGCAAGGTAATAGCTTCTGATGCCAAGAATATGGGTGTTGCTGCCCATAAGAACTCTTGCAATGGCGAGGTTCTCATAGTGGATGCCAAGAAGAATGGCAAGAAGGTAAAGTTGTTGCTTCAGAGTGTTCCGGTAGGTCCAGGCCGTAACAACGTAGGTATCTACTACAAGGCATTGGAGACTCCTGCTGATTACGCTACCCCAGAGGCGATTGCCAAGAACTGGGAAGGCTGCTATCAGCTGAGCAATACCACTTCAGCCTATTCTACCATGGTTCAGGGCAAGGATGGCAGCATCTTCTTCCTCCTGGAGGAGAATGCTTTCAGAAAAGATCCTAAAACCCAACCTGATGACTATTACGACATTCGATTTATGAAATTGAACGTTGGCCAAATAACGAACAATAGATACAAATAATAATATTAACTAATTATCAACTTATAAACATGAACTCAGATTTGAAGCAATTAGTCATGGCCGTATCTTTGGGATGTATGGGCGCTTCGCCAGCATTCGCAGGTACTAACAGCTTGGCAATGAGTGCCACGCAGCAGACCTCTACCTGTACAGGTGTGGTAGTTGATGACTTTGGAGAGACCGTAATCGGTGCTTCAGTACTCGTGAAGGGTACATCCAATGGTGTTGTTACCGACTTGGACGGTAAGTTCTCTTTGAGCAACGTGAAGAAGGGCGACATCATCGTCATCTCTTATATCGGATTCGATACTCAGGAGATCAAGTTCGAGGGTCAGCCTCTCAACGTAACAATGAGCGAAAACAAGCAGGTGCTTGCCGAGGTAGTGGTTACAGGTTACGGTGGTCAGCAGAAGCGTGCCACATTGACCACTGCTATCTCAAAGATGGATAATAAGGTATTGGAGAAGGCTGCTGTCAGCAACGTGGGTAATGCATTGCAGGGTACAGTGACAGGTCTCCGCGTAATCAGCGAGTCTGGTCAGCCAGGTGCAAGCCCTAACATCACTCTCCGTGGTGGTGCTTCTATCACGGGTGGACACAATGGCGCCTTGATTGTTGTGGATGGTATCATCCGCGAGAGCTTGAGCGATATCAACCCTTCAGACATCGAGTCAATCCAGGTGTTGAAGGATGCCGCTTCTACCGCTATCTACGGTGCTCGTGCTAACGGTGGTGTTATTCTGGTTCAGACCAAGAACGGTCAGGCTGGTAAGACCACAGTTAACTACAAGGCTAAGCTCGGTATGAACTTCTCCCGTCAGGGTTACGATTTCCTCAATGCACATGATTACATCTACTACAACCGCTTGGGTTACAAGCGTTATACCAATAATGCTCCAAGTGCCGCTTCTGTAGATAACCAGATGGGTTATGGTATAGGTAACAAGTTGTTCGATATCCGTTATCTCAATGATGATACCAAGCATCTCCAGAGCGAGGGCTGGCAGTTAATGGACGACCCATACTACGAGGGCAAGCAGATTCTCTATAAGGATTACAGCGGTCAGATGGAAGATGCAACCTTCCACGATGTAGCGCTTACACAGGATCACTACCTGAGCCTTTCTGGCGGTAACGATAAGGGTACCTTCTCTGCAAGTCTCGGTTACTACAACGAGGATGGTGCTGTCAAGGGTACAGGTTACAAGCGTTTCAATGGTGCTATCAACGGTTCTTACTGGGTACTTCCTTTCCTGAATGTAAAGGCTGGTACTACCTATAGCTGGGCTAAGCAGCCTTCTCTGTGGATCGGTACATACGAGTTCTTCTATCGTTCCCGTTCACAGCGTCCTACCTGGAATCCATATCTGGAGGATGGCACTCCTGCTTCTGGTTGGGGTACAGGTGATGGTAACCCAGAGTACTACCGTTCTCGCTTGACCAGTACTGATGGTACACGTAAGCAGACCTACAACTTGGGCTTCGATTTGAACATCATCCCTAAGAAATTGGTATTCACAGCAAACTCTTCTCTGTATCACTACGATTACCAGTACGAGAGCTTCAACAAGTCTTACCAGCAGCAGAACCAGGGTTCTCCTAATACAACCCGCGAGGCTTCTGCCAACATTACACGCTTCACTCAGATTCAGTTGAGCGGTACCTTGAACTATCACGATACCTTCTTCGAGAATCACAATGTAGATGTGATGGTGGGTGGTGAGTACTTCGACTACCAGTACTTCAATTTCAATGCCAAAACCAGGAACTCTCCATTCGATAGCATCCATACATTGAATGTAGGTGCCGACCGCACTGCTACAAGCAGCAGCAAGACAGGCTATCGCATCGAGTCTCTCTTCGGTCGTGTGAACTATGACTTCAAGCAGAAGTATCTCTTCTCTTTCACCTATCGTTACGACGGTATCTCTAAGTTGAAGGACAACCGTTGGGGTTTCTTCCCAGGTGTATCTGCAGGTTGGAACATCATGGAGGAGGATTTCTGGAAGAACTCTAAGATTTCCAGCGTCATCAGCAACTTGAAGCCACGTGTAAGTTACGGTATCAATGGTAACGTAAACGGTATAGGTAACTTCGATATCTATGGTCTTTACAAGAAGTATGGCAACTATGGCGGTCAGACTGGTTACTATAACTCAACCCTTACCAACACTGCGTTGAAGTGGGAGCAGAGTAAGTCGTTCGAGGCAGGTCTCGATATCGGTTTCTTCAACAACCGTCTGGGCTTTATCCTCGACTACTATAACCGTACAACCGACAACTTGCTTACTGATATCAGTTTGCCAGGTTACACCGGTTTCTCTAGCATGAAGACCAACCTGGGTAAGCTCCGCAACTCTGGTTTTGAGATGGAGGTACGTGCCAACATCATCAACAGCAAGGACTTCAAGTGGGATGTTACAGCTAACCTCACTTCTGTAGCCAACAAGGTTCTCCAGTTGCCAAGCAGCGATAAGCCAAACAACCAGATTGGTGGTTACGAGGTAGCAGCAGGCAAGGTAGATGCCAACGGCAAGACCCCAACCAAGTGGATTGGTGGATACCGTGAAGGTGGCAAGTTGGGCGACCTGGTAGGTTACCAGCAGCAGCATATCTTCAGAGATTGGGACGATGTAAAGGCAAATGCCAACGAGCGTGTTGACGACATCGCACATCTTTATGGTCCAGGTTTGGCAGACCAGATCAACCCTGCAACCGGTAAGACTTATAAGGAGTCTAATGGCTGGAAGCCAATCGAGCCAGGAGACGTATGCTGGGAAGACGTGAATGGTGATGGCCATATCAGTCAGCTCGACCGCGTGGTAGTAGGTAATATCTTCCCTAATGTGACTGGTGGTTTCACCACAACATTCGGTTACAAGAACGTATCTCTCTATGCACGTTTCGACTACTCATTGGGACACACCATCTACAACGACCTCAAGGCTCGTTCTTTGGGACAGTATCAGGGTTCGTTCAACCTCATCGACAAGGTAAAGGATACATGGTCTGAGACCAACCGCGATGCAGACCTTCCAGTATTTACATACGCTGACCAGTTGAACAAGATGAATATCACCCGTGAGAACAATGGTTACACCGCAGTCAACGGTAACAGCTCCCGTTTCTACGAGAAGGGCGACTACCTGGCACTGCGCGAGATTACTCTCAACTGGAACTTGCCAAAGACATGGATCAGCAGAGTAGGCATGCAGAATGCTTCCCTCTATGTAACAGGTCAGAACCTGTTCTACATCACTGGTTATGACGGAGCTTCTCCAGAGCCAGCAGCATATAATGGCTATGGCGCAGGTATTGACAACGGTCGTTACCCAACACCACGCACATTACTCTTCGGTTTATCAGTAACATTCTAAAATTTGACTAAAATGAAAAAGTTTTTGAAATATTTTGCAGCAGGCTGCATGGTCTTCTCAATGACTAGCTGTCTTGATGTAGAACCACAAAGTGAGATTACTGATGCTGGCTACTGGAAGGAAGAAGGCCAGTTCAGTTCTGCCAATACCGGTCTCCAGGCGATGTTCCGCGACCGTACCTTCACTCTTTTCGAGTGGGGTGAGATGCGTACCAATCTCTATGGTGGCAGTCCTTTCTCTGGTGAGGCAAGTAGTGGATATGAGTTCATGTGGAACAACCTCTTGAGCCAGGCAAGTCCAGCCATCAGCAACTATGGCGGCTGCTACGGACTTATCAACCAGCTCAACCTGATGATTGCCAAGGCTGAGAATACCGATATTATCAAGGAGGCAGCCAAGAGTAACTATCTGGGTTCTGCATACGGTATGCGTGCATACATATACTTCCAGCTGTTGAGAACCTATGGCGATGTCATCGTAGTGACCGACTATACCAAGGGTAGCGACATCAGTATCGGCAACATGGGTAAGGCTGCTTCTCCTGCAGCAGAGGTAATGGCTCAGATCAAGAAGGACATCGAGGCTTCTGAGAAGGCTTATGGCGACAATTACAAGTTTGCCAGCGGCAGAAACTACTGGTCTCTGGCTGCTACCAAGATGCTCAAGGGTGAGGCTTATCTCTGGAGCGGTAAGCATATGGGCGGCGGTAACGCTGATTATCTGATTGCCAAGGCTGCTTATGAGGACGTGAAGAAGGCTGACGTAGCTTTGCAGAACGACTTTACCAAGGTATTTGCCTTTAACAACAAGAAGAACAAGGAGATTATCTACGCTGTTTATTACGGCAAGGATGAGAAGACGATGTGGAATGATACCTTCCGCTTGACTTTGGTGATGGGTTCTATGTTCTTCAAGAACTACTATGAGGCTGATGGTACTTCTCTGGCTGAGTCTGCCATGGGTAATATGGACGGTGTAATGCGTATATCTCTCAACAAGGATATGTGGAAGGAGCTTTATCGTGACGGTGATACCCGTAAGGCTGGTAGCTTGAAGGATATCTATGCCAAGAACGAGGATGGGTCGCTCAAGTATGTTGGCAACATCCAGTATAAGTTCCAGGGTACCTTGCCAGAGGGTTACAACCAGCGCCAGTGGCTCGATGATTACCCAATCTATCGCTATGCTGACTGTCTCTTGGGCTTGGCTGAGGCTAAGGCTTTGCTGGGCGAGGATCCTGCTGCTGAGATCAACGAGGTAAGAAAGCGTGCTTACGGCGAGGAGTACTTCAATGCTCACCAGGCTGAAGTGGCTTATCCTAATGATACAGACGCTTCATTCTATGCCAACAACTCTTTCGTAGGCAGCGATGCCAATGTCATTGAGGCTGTATTGAAGGAAAGATGCCGCGAGTTCCTCTTCGAGGGTAAGCGTTGGTACGACCTCCGTCTGATGGGTACAGAGTATGTTACCAAATATACTTCTGCTCAGGCAAGCAAATTGTTGTGGCCTATTGACGAGAATACTCTTGGCTTGAACAGCCAGTTGCACCAGACTCCTGGTTACGAACAATAAGGGTATATGGAAGTGTCGATAAGACACATCATCTTGTTTGATTATAAAAGTGAGAAGAGAGGGATTCGTTCCCTCTCTTCTTTACAATTTTTTCTCTCTTGAATCAACTTTGTAAATCATCATATATCATCAACAAAATCAACCTAAATAAAATATGAATCGACTCTTGCTTTTTGTGCTATCTATATTTTGGTGCATGGCTGGCATCTCTGCCAATCATCCTTCTTCATTGTTGCCTCTGCCTCAGAAGTATCAGTTCAACGGCAAGAAATCCAGCGGCGAGTTGACAGTGGAGGAAAAATATGTGAGCCAGATTGAAGGAGCTAAATTCCAGGAAGAGGCTTACCATCTATTGATTACCAAGAAAGGCATCCTTCTGGAGGCTACCACCCCAAAGGGTATGTATTGGGGACGACAGACGCTGGAACAGCTGAAAACCACTAAGAATAAAAAGATATATTTGCCACAGTGTGAAATCACCGACTGGCCTGCCTTCCGTATCCGTGGCTTCATGCACGATGTGGGCAGAAGCTTTATCCCAGTAGAGGAACTGAAGCGCGAAATCAGTCTGTTGAGTAGATACAAAATCAACGTTTTCCATTGGCATCTTACTGAAAATCAGGCTTGGCGCCTGGAATGCAAGAAATATCCGCAGCTCAATGCTCCAGAGAATATGGAGCGTGAGAAAGGAAAGTATTATACATTAGAAGAGGCCCGACAACTCGTGGAATTCTGCAAGCAGCACCAGGTGCTCCTGATTCCGGAAATCGATATGCCGGGACACAGTGCTGCCTTTGAGCGTACCTTCAAGACTGATATGCAGAGCGAGAAGGGCACTCAGATTCTGAAAGACATCATCGATGAGGTATGCGCTACGTTTGATGTACCTTATCTCCATATAGGAACCGACGAGGTTCAGTTCACCAATCCGGATTTCGTTCCGATGATGGTGAAATACATCCGCGACAAGGGCAAGAAGGTTATTTCCTATAACCCTGGCTGGAACTACAAGCCGGGCGAAATCGACATGACGCAGCTCTGGAGCTATCGTGGAAAGGCACAGAAGGGCATCCCTGCCATCGACTGCCGCTACCACTATGCCAACCATTTCGATACCTACGCCGACCTGGTGGCGATGTTCAACAGCCGCATCTACAACCAGCCTGAGGGAAGCGACGATCTGGCTGGCAGTATCGTAGCCTTTTGGAACGACCGATACATTGACAATACACCTCAGTTGTTGGCAGAAAACAACTTCTATCCTTATATGCTCACCCTGGCAGAGCGTGCCTGGCGTGGAGGCGGCAACTGCTATTTTGATGGCAAGGGCACCCTGCTGTGGGAAGACGAGCCGGAGCAGTTGGCTGCTTTCAAGGAATTCGAAGACCGCCTGTTGTGGCAGAAGAATACCTGGCTGAAGGAGGTTCCATTCCCATACGTCCGTCAGACCCAGAGTGAATGGCAGATTACCGATGCCTTCCCTAACGGAGGCGATTTGAACAAGGTCTTCCCTCCAGAGGAGAAAGAAGATTCCGTATATCAGTATGAGGGCAAGACTTACAAGACCCGCAAAATCATCGGCAACGGCATCTATCTGCGCCATGTATGGGGCACGCTGGTTCCCGGTTTCTACGCCAACCCTCAGGAGAACCACACCGCTTATGCCACCCGATGGATTTATTCTCCAAAGGAAAGAAAGACGAAGCTGGCGCTGGAATTCCAGAACTACAGTCGTTCGGAAAGCGATTTGGCTCCCCGTCAGGGTACCTGGGATTACAAGTGCAGTCGTGCCTGGCTCAATGGAAAGGAAATTATGCCTCCTGTTTGGGAGAATAGGAATACCGAACGCTCTAACGAGATTACGCTGAAGAATGAGAACTACATGTCTCGTCCGGCGATAGATATCACCCTGAAGAAGGGTTGGAACAAGCTGATGCTGAAGCTTCCTGTGGGCAAGTTCTCTTCTAAGGAGACCCGCCTCGTGAAGTGGATGTTTACGGTAGCACTTGTAGATGAATAAAAAAGAAAGAAAGGTTATGTTGTATGATAAATTAATTTTTCCAAAAAGAACATTGACAGTCATTTTGCTGTCGATGCTCTCAATGGGCTTCCTCTCAGTAACGGCAGCCCGAAAGAAACCTGTACAGAAAATCAAGGTGGCTTGCATAGGCAACAGCATCACCTATGGTACGGGTATCCAGGATAGAGAGCATTTCTCCTATCCCGTACAACTGCAGAAGATGCTGGGTGACAAATACCTGGTAGGTAACTTCGGAAAGCCGGGCGCCACCCTGCTGAACCACGGGCACCGTCCTTATATGCAGCAGGAGGAGTACAGGCAGGCAATGGCATTCAAGGGCGACATCGCCGTCATCCACCTGGGCATCAACGATACCGACCCGAGAAACTGGCCTAACTATCGTGACGAGTTCGTGAAAGATTATCTTTCGTTGATGGACTCTCTGCGTTCTGCCAATCCAAAGGTAAGATTTATCCTGGCTTGCATGACGCCGATAGCTCATCGTCATCCCCGATTCATTTCGGGCACCAAACAATGGCATGATGAAATACAGGAAGCCATCAAGGTGGTGGCTCGGGTGAGTGGGGCAGAACTCATCGATTTCCATGCGCCTCTCTATCCATATCCTAACCTGTTGCCGGATGCCATTCATCCGAATGCAGAAGGTGCAGGTATCCTGGCTAAGACCGTTTATGGTGGAATCACCGGAAACTATGGCGGCTTGAAACTGTCTGATCTCTATACAGATTATATGGTGTTGCAGCGCAACACACCGCTTGATATTCATGGAACAGCTAATACCGGTGAACAGGTAGTGGTGAGCATTGCCGGTCAGAAGGTTTCTGCCATTGCCAATAACCGTGGCGAATGGAATGTCACCTTGCAGCCATTGGCGGTAGGTACGGATTATACGCTCACCATCCAGGCGGACAAGCAGAAAAAGGAGTTCCGTCATGTGGCTGTAGGCGAGGTGTGGCTGTGCTCAGGTCAGTCGAACATGGCGTTCCGGCTCAACCAGGCTGCCACTGGCAAGCGTGATATCGCCCAGGCTAATGATCCCGACCTGCGACTCTTCGACATGAAGGGAAGATGGGAAACTTACGATGTGGCATGGCCGGCATCCTGCCTGGATTCGCTGAACCATCTGCAGTATTACAGGAATACCACCTGGAAGGGTGCTACCCCAGAAACTGTAGCCCAGTTCTCTGCCGTGGCCTATTACTACGGCAAGATGCTGCGCGACAGTCTGAAGGTGCCTGTGGGATTGATTTGCAATGCCATCGGAGGTGCTCCTACTGAGGCTTGGGTAGATAGAAACACTCTGGAGACCCAGTTTCCGGCAATCCTGCGCAACTGGTTGCAGAACGACTTTATCCAGGATTGGGTAAGAGGTAGAGCAGCCCGGAATCTGACCAATGATGCCACCCGTCTGGGCCGTCATCCTTATGAGCCATGTTATCTTTATGAAAGTGGTATCTTGCCTTTGCAGCAATATCCTATCAAGGGCGTTATCTGGTATCAGGGTGAATCGAATGCACATAATATGTATGCTCATGAACAACTCTTCCGTCTCTTGGTAGATAGTTGGCGTAGCAACTGGAAGAACCCTGAAATGCCATTCTATTTTGTGCAGTTGTCGAGTCTGAACCGTCCTTCATGGACCTGGTTCCGGGACAGTCAGCTCAGATTGATGAAGTCTATCCCAAATACCGGAATGGCTGTTTCTTCAGATCAGGGTGATTCTCTTGATGTGCATCCTACCCATAAGCAGCCTGTTGGCGAACGTCTGGGCCGCTGGGCATTGAACCAGACTTACGGACATGCAGTTACTCCTTCGGGGCCTATATATAATAATGTGGTAAAAGAGGGGAATCATCTGGTAGTGTCCTTTACTTATGGCGATGGCCTCCGCACATCGGACGGCAAGTCTCCTTCCTGCTTCGAGATTGCTGAGGAGGATGGTTTGTTCTATCCTGCCCTGGTAAAGATAGAAGGCAGCAAGGTAAGATTGAGTTCTCCGGAGGTCAAGGCTCCAAGATATGTAAGATATGCATGGCAACCTTTCACCCGTGCCAATTTGGTCAATAATGAAGGATTACCGGCATCTACATTCAGAGGAGAGGTCAAATAGCCAACTCAATAATCACTGTTAATAGCATCAGAATATGAAATGTATTAATTCGCTTTTAGCAATATCTATCATTATTATAATAAATAGTTGTAGTACAATGAAATCAAATTTAAAGACACAATTTACAAATATCAGTTCAATGTCTGGCTTCCCTTCTGGGGAGGCTGGATATGAACTCGGTGTTTCTGCTTGTTATGCAGGTTTCATCGGCGACTACCTGGTAGTGGCTGGTGGATGTAATTTCCCGGAGCCAGGAAAGAAAAAGTATTATTCCAGCATCTATGCTGCAAAGGTTACTGGTAATGAGGAAACTTTGCAGTGGGAGATGATAGGCAATCTGCCTGAGCCTGCTGCCTATGGTGGTGTGGTTGCCTCTGGTGATAGCTTGATTCTGGTAGGTGGATGTAATACGGAGCATAGTTTGCGAACCGTTTTGAGCATCCATCTGGACCAGGAAAACGGCAAACCTATATTGAAGTCTTTGCCAGACCTGCCTTGTACGGTGGATAATATGGGAGTATGCCTCCTGGATACTCGTCTCTTCGTGGTGGGTGGTAATCAGGACGGGCGACCATCTGCTTCCGTCCTGACAATGGAAATCGGAAAGGATGAGAAGTGGACCCCGGAAACAGAGTTGATTGGAGAACCTCGAGTTCAGCCGGTATGTGCAGCCTACAAAGGCGAACTCTTTGTTTGGGGCGGATTCTATGAGAATGGCAAATCCAGTATTGTGGCTACATCCGGATTGCGTTATCAGCTGATGAGTAAGAGCTGGACTTCGCTTCCTGCACCTGTCAACTTGCAGGGTAAGGAACTCACGCTTACTGGAGCCACAGCCATACTAGAGGTTTCAGCCAAAGGAAATGCTCAGATTGTCTGTGCCGGTGGTGTGAACAGAGAAATCTTCTGGGATGCTATCAGCGGTACCTATTCGATGGTAGCCAAGACGGATTATCTGAACAAGGATATTTCATGGTATAAGTTCAATAATAGTCTCTTGATTTATAACTTGAAGACAGAACAATGGGAAATCCCATCCCCTGAAAACGCTCTTTTGGCTAGAGCGGGTGCCCAAGTTGCTTTGCGAGGACATACCTTATATTATATAGGTGGTGAATTGAAGCCTGGACTTCGTTCACCTGGTATTGTGAAGGTAGATTTACGTTAATAATGATTCGACCTGTATGTTTTCAGTGCCTGTTGAGGCTTCTGACCATACAGGTCTTTTTTGTTTTGTGTTTGTGATGGCAAAATGAAAGTGAAGATGTGTGATTTGCTTTCATTTTGTGTTTTAATTTTTAATTTGTTTTATCAAATAGTAAGCAAATGAAAATAAATAAAACAAAAAGTAAGTAATATGAAGTTTGTTTAAGCAAAATGTCGTACCTTTGCACTCGTAAACAAACAAAATGTAATTTAAAGAATAGGAGAGATTAATATGAAAAAGATCGAAGCTATCATCCGTAAGACTAAGTTTGAGGATGTAAAGGAAGCATTGCTTGCCGCCGACATCGAGTGGTTCTCTTACTACGATGTAAGAGGAGAGGGCAAGATGAGACAGGCTCGTATCTATCGTGGTGTCATGTATGATACCAGTAGTATTGAGCGAGTGTTGCTGAATATTGTCGTGCGCGACAAGAACGTAGAGAAAACGATAAATGCCATCCAGGAGGCAGCCCGTACCGGCGAGATTGGTGATGGTCGAATTTTTGTAATTCCTGTAGAGGATACCGTGAGAATCCGTACAGGTGAAAGAGGCGACATCGCACTTTATAATGCGGAGCAGGAGAAGTGATACTTTGAACTTGGAACATGGAACATTGAACTTTATGATATGCCTTTTAGGTCTTGTCTTGATACTAATCATAAAGTTCAAAACTCAAAGTTCAAAGTTCAACGGAAAAAAAGTTCAAAGTTTAAAGTTTAAAGTAAAGAGATTATGAGTGTACAGGATTTAGGAATTTCAGTAGATACCGTATGGATGCTCTTGGCAGCCATGTTGGTCTTTTTCATGCAGCCGGGATTTGCCCTCTGCGAGGCGGGCTTTACCCGTAGTAAAAACACCGCGAACATCTTGTTTAAGAACTTTGTCGATTTCATGGTCGGTTCCGTTCTTTTCTGGTTCGTTGGTTTTGGATTTATGTTTGGTAGCGATGGCGCCGGATTCATCGGCATGCCTAACTTCGGCGATTTGTCTTTCTATACGAATGCAGCCGGTCTTCCTACAGAAGGCTTCCTGATGTTTGAGACAGTTTTCTGCGCTACTAGTGCTACCATCGTTTCTGGTGCTATGGCAGAACGTACCAAGTTCTCCATGTATTGCATCTATTCTTTCTTCATCTCATTGATCATCTACCCAGTAGAGGGTCACTGGACATGGGGTGGCGGTTGGCTTTGCAACGCTGATGCTGGTTCATTCATGATGGAGACATTCGGTGCTGCCTTCCATGATTTCGCAGGTTCTGCTATCGTACATAGTGTTGGTGGTGTACTTGCTTTGGTGGGTGCTATCTGCTTAGGCCCTCGTTTGGGTAAGTATCGCAATGGCAAGAGTACTGCTATCCCTGGTCACAACCTGATGGCTGCTGCCCTGGGTGTATTTATCCTCTGGTTCGGATGGTTCGGATTCAACCCTGGTTCTCAGCTTGCTGCTTCTGGTGAGGTTAACCGTGTTGCTATCAGCCACGTATTCCTGACAACCAACCTGGCTGCAGTTTGTGGTGGTCTCGGTACTATGTTCACCTCTTGGATCAAGTATGGCAAACCTTCATTCTCATTGACATTGAACGGAATTCTGGCAGGTTTGGTAGCCATTACTGCTGGTTGCGACTTGGTTAGTCCATTGGGTTCTTCCATTATCGGTCTCTTGGCTGGTATCATTCTGGTATTCTCTATTGAGTTCATCGATACCAAGCTTCATGTTGATGACCCTGTAGGTGCAAGTTCAGTTCATGGTGTATGTGGTATCTTCGGTACCGTGATGACAGGTCTCTTCGCCCTTGATGGTGGTGCCTTCTATGGTGGCGGTTTTGGTTTCTTCGGCGCACAGTGCTTCGGTATCCTCTGCATCGACCTTTGGGCAGCTGCTACAGGTATCATCCTCTTCTGGGGTATCAAGAAGATTGCTGGCCTCCGTGTTGATAAGCGAATCGAGGAAGAAGGTCTGGATATCTACGAGCATGGTGAGAGCTGCTACAACTAATGGTACTTTCATATAGACGTAAGAGAGATAATAGACAAAAGTTTTGGTGAGCAAAATTATTATTATTAATTTTGCAGCCGAAACTTTTAAAAGAAAAATGTATCACATAAAAAGAGAGAATATGAAGCATTTAGATATGAAGAAGATAGGTGCGTTGGCACTCGGTTTGATGGCATTTGCTCCTGCTGCTATGGCACAGGACAAGGTGGAAACATCTATGGGTGCTGATATCGTGAGCCAGTACTACTGGCGTGGTCAGGATTTGGGAGCAATTTCTTTGCAGCCTACTCTTGGCATTGGATATAAAGGCTTGTCTCTTACAGCATGGGGAAGTGTTGGTATTTCTCAGCCAGAAGATACCAAAGAGTTCGATCTTACCATGGCATACGAGACTGGAGGTTTCCATATCGGTGTAACTGATTACTGGTTCAATTCTCCTAATGAGAAGTATTTTGCTTATTCTGCTCATGAGACTTCTCATGTATTCGAGGCAAATGTAGGTTATGATTTCGGTCCGCTTGCCTTGAACTGGTATACCAACTTTGCAGGCAATGATGGAGTCAACAAGGATGGCGACCGTGCCTATTCTTCATACGTTGAGGCTACAGCTCCATTCAAGTTAGGTGGCTGTGATTGGGAGGCAAGTGTAGGTGCTGTTCCGTTTGCTACATCCTTCTATGGTGAAGCCAATGGTTTCGCTGTTACTCATGTAGGTGTGAAAGCAACCAAGGATTTGAAGATTACAGATTCTTTCTCTGTTCCAGTCTTCGCTCAGGTGGCTGCTAACCCTAGCACCGAGAAAGCCTACCTGGTAGTAGGTTTCACCTTGCAACCATAATATATAGTTTTTTAGTTTTATAAATAACAAAAGAGGGTGTGTCATAAGTTCATGACACACCCTCATTTGTCTCTTCTGTCCGTACTTGAATTACATGCGAAACTTCTGTTGGGAAAATATCTCTGAGAGGTAATAAAATATTATCTCTGTGAGATAAAACTATATCTCTGAGAGATAAAATAATAGCGTATTGAAAAATCTTGATTCTTTGGAAAAAGAGGAAAAATAAAAAAATAAGACATGAAAACTGAAGGAACTGAAGGCAAAGTTTTTTGGAGTGTTAAAATAGGGCTAGAAAGTAAGAAGAATGGACAAAAATGTTGGCTGAAGGACTGAAGGCACTTTTTTAAAATAATAATTTCATGTCAAAAACTGCATTTTAACACTTGGCTAAATATATTGCAATTACCTAATAATCATATAATTACATATTTTTTTTACTCTACGCTGCATATAAAAATGATTTTTAATTTCAGATTTCAGTTTTTTTTTGTGACCCTTCCTTCACAACCTTCAGTTTTTCAGAGGGTATCCTTTACTTGTAATTCTTTACAAATTCAAAAATCCTAAATCTGCGTTATCTGTGAAAACTGTGGGACGATTAATGAAACGAAAAAGAGGATGTGCCATGGACTCATGACACATCCTCCTCTCTCTATATATAATAAGGTGTATTATAAGTTGTTCAGCAAGTCTGCCTTGCCATCGTTGATCAGCTTAATCACTAATTCTCCAAACAGCGTGTTCTGCCATGCAAACCAAGGACGGGTAAACTTTGATGCATCATCCTTGTGGAATGACTCGTGGATGAAGCCCATGCCCGCATCCGTGTTCAGCAACATCTTCATGCAGAAACGAATCTCGTCGTCGCTCTGTGCCGTGAAACACTTCATCATGATAGACATAGGCCATGGCATGTCGTATCCGATGTGAGGACCACCGATGCCCTCGCCAGCCTTGCCACGGAAGAAGCAAGGATTGTCCTCGCTCCATACAAAACGGCGGGTGTTCTGATAGATAGGGTCGTTCATCGGCACATCACCCATATAGCCCATACCCAACAGGGATGGCACATTGGAATCATCCATCAGAAGCTGATTGCCGAAACCATCTACCTCGTAGGCATAAATCTTGCCGTATTTAGGATGGTTGTAGATGGCATACTTCTGCAAGGCTGCCTGAACCTCATCAGCCAGACTGCTGCAATCCTTGGCAATCTTCAGAGCCGCTTCCTTCTTTGCCGCATCCTTCTCTGCCACATGCTTCAGAATTTCGGCAGCCTTGTTCATAGATGATACTGCCATGAAATTGGAAGGAATCAGGAATGGAAGAATCGTGGCATCATCCGATGGACGGAACATGGAGGCAATCAATCCCACTGGTTTCACCGGAGCACCGAAACCGTCCCAGCCGATGGTATCGAAGGCACGGTCGGAAACACGGGTAAAGTGATATGCCTTGACGGTTACCTTGCGCTGCTGCTCATGGAAAGTCTTCAGAATGTTCTCTACTGCCTGCATCCATACTTCGCCAAAGATGGAGTCATCGCCTGTCACCTTCCAGTACTCATAAGCCAGGCGAATAGGGTAGCAGAAGGAGTCTATCTCATACTTGCGCTCGAATACATCCGGCTGCATCTTGGTGCGGTCTTTCACCCATCCGGCACCCGTAGGACCATCGTTGAAGGCATTGGCATAGCGGTCGATGTTGATGCATTTCAGCTGGCGCAGAATCACGCCCTTCAGCATCTTCTTCAACTTCTCGTCCTTGTTGGCAAGCGCCACGTATGGCCATACCTGTGCACCTGAGTCGCGGAGCCACATAGCTGGGATGTCGCCTGTATATACAAATGTATCATCGTCACCGTTTTCTAGCACACGGTAATGGACGGTGCTCTCCAGGGTGTTAGGATAGCAGTTGGCAAACATCCAAGCCAACTTTGGGTTCTTCTTCAGCAGTTTCTGTACTTCCTTGATCTTCTTCTCCACGGCGGTGGAGGTGAAGAGGCGGTCCTCTACTGGCGGACGCTTAGATTCGTACTTGCCATCCACCGGTGTCACCACCTTGGTATAGCGTGCGTGGACATCCACCTTGGCGTTCTCCTGAGCCATCGCTGTCATGGAGGCAAGAAGAGCCATTGCTAAAATAGTCTTTCTCATTTTCTTATCTTTTGTTAGTTAGTTCATATTATGGTCGGTCGGCAGGACGTGTTCCCCACTTGGATGGCTGGCTGCCCATCTGGAGTTCCAGGGTGCCACCCTTCATGATGTCGTTATACATGATGTACGACTTGGTGTATGGCTTGCCGTTCAGCTTGGCATGCTGGATATACATGTTCTCCTTGCTGTTGTCCTTGCAGATGATGCTGAAGGTCTTGCCCTTGCCTATGTTCAGCGATGCCTTGTCGAAGATAGGACTGCCGATGATATACTTGCCGCCGGCTGGCTCTACCTGATAGAGACCTAAGGAAGAAAGAATGTACCATGCCGACATCTGACCCACGTCTTCATTGCCGCTCAATCCGTCGAAATCGTCCTTATACATCTCGTCCATGGTCTGGCGCAGCAGGCGGGCTCCCTTCCAAGGCTGGCCCACATAGTTGTACATGTAGAGCACCTGGTGGCTAGGCTCATTGCCGTGAGCATACTGACCGATGAGACCTGAGATATCAGGAGATGCATTATCGCCCATGTTTCCGGTGACGATGAAGAGCGAATCGAGCTTGGTTACAAACTTCTGCTCGTTGCCGAAGAGCTTTACGAGTCCGTGAACATCATGTGGCACCAGCCAGGTGTATTGCCATGCATTTCCTTCGGTGTAGTCATCGTCACGATGTTCGGCAGAGAATGGGTCGAATGGAGTACGGAACTTGCCGTCGGAACCGATGCCGCGCATGAATCCGGTTTCCTTGTCGAAGTATTTGCTGTAAGATTTAGATCTCTTCTCGAAATATTTGGCATCTTCCTTCTTGCCTAACATGCGAGCCACCTTTGCCACGCAGGCATCAGCCAGAGCATATTCCAGACCCTTTGCCACGGTTTCCTTGGTCTTTTCCTTGTCGTAAGGCAGATAACCGTATTTCTTGAGCAGACCCAGACCACGGTCTTCGCGCAGAGCCGATTGCTTCAGTGCCTCGTAAGCGCCTTCCTTATCCTTTACATAGCCCTTCAATACCATGTCGGCAAGCACAGGAATGCCTGGGTTGCCCACCATGCAGTTGGTTTCGTTACCCATCAGATGCCATACTGGCAACTGGCCCTGCTGGCGATAGATGTTGATGAAGGTGCTTGCCATATCTGGCAGCATATCGGTGTGAATCATCGTCATCAGCGGATGAGCCGCACGATAGGTATCCCAGAGTGAGAGGGTGGTGTAGTTGGTAAAGTTGCCGTCATGCACCTTGCCGTCGGCACCACGATACTGTCCGTTGACATCTGAGAACACGGATGGAGCGGTCATGCTGTGATACATCGCAGTGTAGAAGATGCGGCGGGATACGGAGTCGTTGGTCTCGATGTTCACCTTAGCCAATTCCTTGTTCCATGCTTCGTCAGCGTCAGCCACCACCTGTCGGAAATCCCAGCCTGGAATCTCCTTCTGCAAATTCTGTTTGGCGTTCTCGGCGCTTACAGCCGACATGCCCGTCTTGACCAGCAATGGTTTGGTAACATCTGCTGCAGTAATCAACCATCTTCCGGTTCCCAATGGCTTCACGGTGACAGGCTGTGAGAATTCAGCGAAGAAGAATGCCTTCTGGTCGTTTGCCCAACCCTTGGAGAAGCGATGACCTGCCATAGTGGTAGATGTAATCTTGTCTACGTTGTACTCCTTTGCCGCATCCCATCCGATGCCCTGCTTCAGGTCGAGCACCAGCTGTGCCTGCTGTGCATCTGCACCGAAGGTGTAGCGCTGGAATCCGGCACGCTGGGTGGCAGTGAGCTCTACCCATACGTTAGGCTGCTGCAGTTTTACGGCATAATAGCCCGGGCGCACATTCTCGTTGGCATGACTGAAGAGGATTTCCTTCTGGTTGGCATCGGTTACAGGCAGGAATGCCACGTCGCCCAGGTCACCGATACCGGTACCGCTGAGGTGTTGGTGACCGAAACCGATGAGTACGGAGTCTGAGTGATGATAACCGGAACACCAGTCCCAGCCACGGGATGGTTCGGTAGGACCCAGCTGTACATATCCGAACGGAACGTTAGCTCCGAGGAATACGTGACCGTGACCACCCGTTCCGATTCTAGGGTTGACAAACTGTGTGAGATTGCTTGATTTTGCCTGTTGAGCAAAGGATGCCTGTGTGAAGCCACCAGCTATCACGCAAGTCATCATGAATAGGTTTATAAGTTTCTTTCTCATATTGTTATAGTAACATCTACGGAATAATTGAATAAATTAGGTTATTTGTAATAAAACTAATAATACTGCAAAGATACGAAAAAAATGGGAAAAACGGCACAATCCTATATATTTTTTAACTAAACTTTCATCGTATTGATATGGATTGCAGTATGATGTTTGTCCCTACGCCCTGCCCTTTCAGAGCGTAGGGATTTCTGTTGAATTAATGCTTTTATCTTATTTTTCTCTCTTTGTGTTATTCTGTAATGATTGGCGTGATTTACGCTTTCAAAATAAAAGATTAAATAGGTAGTTATGTGTAAAAATGTAATTGAGTTTCTTTTCTTAAGACAAAAGGTAACGAAAATCTTTTGTATATTGTCAAAAAGTAGTAATTTTGCACCCGAAACTTAGCAAAATGATATTGAAAGCGAGTTTCTGATAAGAATTAGAGTTATAAATAACCGTAAAAGAAAGGAAAAGATATTATGTGTGGAATCGTATCTATCTTCAATATTCAGGAGCAAACTCCTGAATTGCGACAGCAAGCGCTTCGTATGAGCCAGAAGATCCGTCATCGCGGACCAGACTGGAGCGGCATCTATTGTGGTGGTTCTGCTATCCTGGCACATGAGCGTCTGAGTATTGTTGACCCAGAAAGTGGTCGCCAACCTTTGTTTGCACCAGACAAAAAACAGGTGCTTGCCGTAAACGGTGAGATTTATAATCATCAGAATATCCGTGCCCGTTTTGCTGGCAAATACCAGTATCAGACCGGTTCCGACTGCGAGGTGATTCTTTCTCTCTATCGTGAGATGCGAGCAGATTCCGACTTTGATACCTTAATATATAAAGGTGAGGATGCGCTCCACGCCCGTATCTCCAAGATGCTTGAAGAGCTGAACGGTATCTTTGCCTTCGCTCTTTACGATGCAGAGCGTGATGAGTTCCTCATCGCCCGAGACCCAATCGGTGTGATTCCTCTTTATATCGGTTATGATAAAGATGGAAAGGTGCTGGTGGCAAGTGAGTTGAAGGCATTGGAAGGTCAGTGCGACCACTATGAGCCATTCCTCCCAGGTCATTATTATTATAGCAAGAATCCTGGCATGAAGCGTTACTATACCCGCGAGTGGTTTGAGTATGCTGCCATGCAGAAAAAATATCAGATTGATGATGCCAAGAAAGCTGAAGAGCAGTTGAAGGGTGCTGAACCTCAGGAGAAAGCTGCGGTAAAGGAAATCCACGATGCACTCGAAGCTTCTGTCAAGCGCCAGTTGATGAGCGATGTACCATACGGTGTACTTCTCAGTGGTGGTCTTGATTCTTCAGTCATCTCTGCCGTAGCCGAGAAATTCTCTTCTACCCGTGTAGAGAACGGTGGCGAGACCAAGGCCTACTGGCCACGTCTGCACTCCTTCGCCGTAGGTTTGAAGGGTGCGCCTGATTTGGCAAAGGCACGACTGGTAGCCGAGCACATCGGAACCGTGCATCACGAAATCAACTACACCATCCAAGAAGGATTGGATGCCATCCGTGATGTCATCTACTTCATCGAGACCTACGATGTAACCACCGTGCGTGCCTCTACCCCGATGTATCTGCTGGCGAGAGTCATCCGCAGCATGGGTATCAAGATGGTGCTTTCGGGCGAGGGTGCCGACGAGGTGTTCGGAGGCTATCTCTACTTCCACAAGGCACCGGATGCCAAGGCTTTCCATGAGGAAACCGTACGCAAGCTCGGCAAACTCTATCTCTACGATTGCCTGAGAGCCAACAAGAGTCTGGCTGCATGGGGCATCGAGGGCCGTGTGCCTTTCCTCGACAAGGAGTTCCTGGATGTAGCGATGGGCATGAACCCGGTATTGAAGATGTGTCCGAACAAGACCATCGAGAAGAAGGTGGTTCGTGAGGCATTCGCCGATCTGCTTCCTGAAGAAGTGGCATGGCGACAGAAGGAGCAGTTCTCCGATGGAGTGGGCTATTCATGGATTGACACCCTGAAGCAGATTACCGCTTCTGCCGTAAGCGATGAGCAGATGGCGCATGCTGCCGAGCGATTCCCTATCAATCCTCCACAGAACAAGGAGGAGTACTATTATCGCTCTATATTCGCCGAGCATTTCCCAAGCGACAGTGCTGCCAAGAGCGTGCCTAGCGTTCCTAGCGTGGCATGTTCTACAGCTGAAGCCCTTGCCTGGGATGCCTCTTTCAAGAATCAGAACGACCCTAGCGGCAGAGCCGTTGCGGGAGTCCATCAAGAAGCTTATAAGAAGTAAAGTGAATTATCAGGAAGATTTATTCGAGATTATTTTTTAAAGTCAAGAATTAGAGAATTAGAGATTTTTTTCTCAGTCTAGAAATTCTCATTGTTATCTTCATGAGAAGCAAGAATGAAAATTCTCTAATTCTTGATAAAAAGAATAGTCTTGATAAAATGAGTATTAAGTTATAGAAATAACCGATATAAAACGAACAAGAAATGGAAAAAGGATTGTACAGTTCAGCCTATGAGCACGATGCGTGTGGCGTAGGTATGGTGGTGAATATCCACGGTAACAAGAGTCATGAGCTGGTCGATAATGCCTTGAAGGTACTCGAAAACATGCGCCATCGTGGTGCCGAGGGTGCCGATAACAAGACGGGTGACGGTGCCGGTATCATGCTCCAGATTCCACATGAGTTTATTCTTCTTCAGGGTATCCCTGTGCCAGAGAAGGGAAAATACGGAACGGGTCTCGTCTTCTTGCCTAAGGACGAGAAGAAACAGCAGGATATCCTCTCTATCATGATCGAGGAAATTGAGCGCGAGGGATTGCAGCTGATGCATCTGCGCAATGTGCCTACCAACCCAGACTGTCTGGGTGAGGCTGCATTGAGCAACGAACCTGCCATCAAACAGGTGTTCATCACGGGTGTTACCGATGATAAGGTGCCTGTCTTCGAGCGCACCCTCTATCTCATCCGTAAGCGTATCGAGAAACGAATCAGCGATCCTGATTTCTATATCTGTTCGTTGTCTAATTCGAACATCGTATATAAGGGTATGTTGAGCAGCCTCCAGCTGCGTCAGTACTATCCTGATTTGACCAATAATTATTTTACAAGCGGTTTGGCATTGGTTCACTCCCGCTTCTCTACCAACACCTTCCCAACATGGAGTCTGGCTCAGCCATTCCGTCTCCTTGCACACAATGGTGAGATCAACACCATCCGTGGTAACCGTGCCTGGATGAAGGCTCGTGAGAGTGTGTTGGGCAGTGAGGCTTTGGGCGATATCCGTGAGATTTCTCCTATCGTTCAGCCTGATATGAGTGATTCGGCAAGTCTCGACAATGTATTCGAGTTCTTCGTAATGAGCGGTCTGTCATTGCCTCATGCCATGGCTGTGATGGTACCTGAGAGTTTCAACGACAAGAACCCTATCTCTGAGGATCTGAAGGCATTCTATGAGTACCACTCTATCCTGATGGAGCCATGGGATGGTCCTGCCGCCCTGCTCTTCAGCGATGGCCGTTATGCCGGTGGTATGCTCGATAGAAATGGTCTGCGCCCTGCACGCTATACCATCACCAAGAACGATATGATGGTTGTGGCTTCTGAGGTGGGCGTGATGGATTTCGACCCAACCGAGATTGCCGAGAAGGGCCGTCTGCAGCCTGGTAAGATTCTCCTGATTGATACCCAGGAAGGCAAGATTTACTATGATGGCGAAATCAAGGAGCGCCTGGCTGAGGCTCATCCTTACCGCCAGTGGTTGAATACCAACCGTATAGAACTGGAAAAACTGCGTAGCGGACGAAAAGTGGAAAACGCTGTAGAAAACCTCACTCGCAAGGAATTGGAGTTTGGCTTTGGCGAGGAAGACATCGATGGTACCATCATCCCGATGGCTACTAAGGGTCAGGAGCCTACTGCATCCATGGGTAATGATACTCCGCTTGCCGTGCTTTCAGACCAGCCACAGATTTTCTTCAACTACTTCCGTCAGCAGTTTGCTCAGGTTACCAACCCTGCTATCGACTCTATCCGTGAGAACCTCGTGATGAGTCTTACCGAGTATATCGGTAGAGTAGGTTCCGGCATTCTGAACCCAGACGAGAGCAACTGCAAGATGGTTCGTCTGCCACATCCTATCTTGACCAATACCCAGCTGGATATCCTTCAGAATATCCGCTACAAGGGATTCAATACGGTGAAGCTCCACATGCTCTTCGAAACCGCCAAGGGCGAAGAAGGACTGCATGAGGCTCTGGATGAGCTCTGCAAGCAGGCTGCCCAGAGCGTGGATGATGGTTACAACTACATCATCTTGAGCGACCGTGGCGTGGATGAGACCCATGCCGCCATTCCATCTCTGCTCGCCGTGAGTGCCGTACATCATTATCTGATTGATGCCGGCAAGCGTGTGCAGACTGCCCTCATCGTTGAGAGCGGTGAGATTCGTGAGGTAATGCATGCAGCCCTGTTGTTGGGTTACGGTGCATCAGCCCTCTGTCCATACCTGACATACGCCATCCTCGACGACCTGGTAAAGAAGGGAAAGATTCAGGAGGATTACCATACAGCCGAGCAGAACTACATCAAGGCTGTGAAGAAGGGCTTGTTCAAGATTATGGCTAAGATGGGTATCTCTACCATCCGAAGCTATCGTGGTGCCAAAATCTTCGAGAGCATCGGCTTGAGCGAGAGTCTGCTGAAGAGCTACTTCGGAACAGGAGTGAGCACCATCGGCGGTATCGGACTCGAGACCATCGCCCGTGATGCCATCCGCCTGCACGACAAGGCATTCGAGACCAAGAAGCTCGACTTCCTGCCAAGTATGGGACAGTTCCACTATCGCAAGGACGGTATCAAGCACGCTTGGAACCCAGAGACCATCGCCACCCTGCAGCTCGCAACACGCAAGGGCGATTACGATCTCTTCAAGAAATATACACATCTCGTTGACGATAAGCAGGAGCCTATCTTCATCCGCGACTTCTTCAGCTTCCGCAAGAATCCTATCTCTATAGATAAGGTGGAGCCAGTAGAGGAAATCGTGAAGCACTTCGTTACCGGTGCGATGAGTTTCGGCGCCCTCTCTAAGGAGGCTCACGAGGCAATGGCACTCGCCATGAACGCCCTGGGCGCTCGAAGCAATACCGGTGAAGGTGGTGAGGATAACGAGCGATTCCATTCTACACAGGATGGCATCAGCCTCTCCAGCAAGACCAAGCAGGTGGCTTCCGGTCGATTTGGTGTGACAACAGAATATTTGGTAAATGCAGAGGAAATCCAGATCAAGGTGGCACAGGGTGCTAAACCGGGTGAGGGTGGTCAGTTGCCTGGCTTCAAGGTCAACGAGGTCATCGCCAAGACCCGTCACTCTATCCCTGGCATCAGCCTGATTTCTCCTCCACCTCATCACGATATCTACAGTATCGAGGATTTGGCTCAGCTCATCTTCGACCTCAAGAATGTGAATCCTAAGGCGGCTATCTCCGTGAAGTTGGTAGCTGAGAGTGGTGTGGGTACCATCGCTGCCGGTGTGGCTAAGGCGAAGGCTGACCTCATCGTTATCTCTGGTGCTGAGGGTGGTACAGGTGCCAGCCCTGCATCCAGCATGCGTTTCGCAGGTATCTCTCCTGAAATTGGACTTTCTGAAACCCAGCAGACTCTTGTGAAGAATGGTCTTCGTGGTCAGGTTCGTCTGCAGGTAGATGGTCAGTTGAAGAGCGGTCGTGACATCATCCTGATGGCTTTGCTCGGTGCTGAGGAATTCAGTTTCGGTACGGCAGCCCTCATCGTTTTGGGTTGTGTCATGATGCGTAAGTGTAATCTGAATACCTGTCCTATGGGTGTTGCTACACAGGACCCTAAGCTCCGTGCGCACTTCCGTGGCAGCTACAAGTACCTTATCAACTACTTCCGCTTCCTCGCCGAGGAGGTTCGTGAGTATCTAGCTGAGATGGGTTATACCTCATTGAACGATATCATCGGTCATACCGAGCTCATCGTCCGCAAGAAGGATGAGGAGATTGTTCCTACCGAGGGTGCTGATGCCGTAGAGCCAGAGGTGGCCAAGAGCATCGAGGAGAAGGCAGACTTGCTCGATTTCTCTCGCTTGCTGCATCGTGAGACAGGTCATTGCTCACTCTATCATACTACTGAGCAGATTCATGACCTCGACAATGTACTCGACCAGCAGATTATCCGTGGTGCACAGCGTGCCATCGAGAACCAGGAAGAAGTGAACCTCGACTTCGCCATCAAGAATACTGACCGTGCTGCCGGTGCGATGCTGAGCGGTATGATTGCCGAGAAATATGGTGAGGCTGGTCTTCCTGACAAGACCGTAAACGTGAAGTTCAAGGGTTCTGCAGGTCAGAGCTTCGGTGCCTTCCTGGTCAAGGGAGTGGATTTCAAACTCGAGGGTGAGACCAATGACTATTTTGCCAAGGGACTTTCAGGAGGTCGTATTTCCATCCTTCCTCCTATCCGCAGCAACTTCTCTGCCGAGGATAATATCATCGCCGGTAACACCGGTCTGTATGGTGCCACAAGTGGTGAGTTGTATATCAATGGTAAGGTAGGCGAGCGCTTTGGTGTTCGTAACTCCGGTGCCATCGCCGTGATTGAGGGTGCTGGTGACCACTGCTGCGAGTATATGACGGGCGGTAGAGTAGTAGTTCTCGGTGAAACCGGCCGTAACTTCGCCGCTGGTATGAGTGGTGGTGTTGCCTACGTATGGGATAAGAACCACAACTTCGATTACTTCTGTAACATGGATATGGTGGAGATCAACCTCGTGGAGGATAGCACCTATCGCAAGGAGTTGCACGAGCTGATCCGTCAGCATTATCTCTACACCGGCAGTAAGCTCGCCCGAACCATGCTCGATGACTGGAACCACTACGTAGAGGATTTCATCCAGGTAGTGCCAATCGAGTACAAGCGAGTTCTCCAGGAGGAACAGGTAAAGAAGTTGCAGCAGAAGATTGCGGATATGCAGCGAGACTATTAATAAAAGGTAAAAAGGTAAAAGGGTAAAAAGGTAAAAAGAACCTTATCCCCTTTCCTTTGCCTTAAGTCCGGTAAAATGCGAGTAACAAATAAATTAATAATAAAGGTAACATAAGGTTTAAGTAAATAGCAACAAGCAGCAAGCAAGAATGTTCTTTTTACCTTTTTACCTTTTTACCCTTTTACTTTTAAAAAGATGGGAAATCCAAAAGCATTTTTGACTATACCTCGCAAGGAAGCAGGTTATAGACCAATTCACGATAGAATCCTCGACTTCAGCGAGGTAGAACAGACATTGAATAGCAACGACCGCCGACAGCAGGCTTCCCGTTGCATGGATTGTGGCGTGCCTTTCTGCCACTGGGCTTGTCCGCTGGGCAACAAGGCACCGGAGTGGAACGATGCCCTCTACAAGGGCGACTGGGAGTTGGCTTACCGTCTCCTCAATTCCACCAACGACTTCCCAGAGTTCACAGGACGCATCTGTCCTGCACTCTGTGAGAAGGCTTGTATCCTGAATCTCATGGATCATGAGCCAACCACTAACCGTGAGGATGAGTGCGCCATCGTGGAGCACGCCTTCTCTGAGGATTATGTGCATGTTGAGATTCCTGAGCGTAATGGCAAGACGGTGGCTGTCATCGGTGCCGGTCCTGCGGGACTGGTAGCTGCCAACCAGTTGAACCATAAGGGATATAAGGTAACTGTATTTGAGGCACGTGAGAACGCAGGTGGCTTGTTGCGTTATGGTATTCCTAACTTCAAGCTCAACAAAAGCATCATCGACCGCCGTCTCCGTCTTCTCGAAGAGGAGGGAATTGAATTTAAGTATAACCAGCAGATTGATGTTACCAAGTTGCCAGAAGGCTTCGATGCCTATGTGGTATCTACCGGTACGCCGACAGCCCGCGACCTGAAGATTCCTGGACGAGAGCTGAAGGGTGTTTATTTCGCCCTCGAACTGCTTTCTCAACAGAACCGTATCCTTGCTGGTATGGAGTTCTCTAAGGATGAGCTGGTTAACTGCAAGGGCAAGGATGTATTGGTAATCGGTGGTGGTGATACGGGTTCCGACTGTATCGGTACCGCTCATCGCCAGGGTTGCAAGAGTGTAACCCAGATCGAGATTATGCCTAAGCCGGTAGAGGGTCCTGAGGATCCTAAGAATCCTTGGCCAAACTGGCCTCGCACCCTGAAGACCACCTCCAGTCATGAGGAAGGTTGTACCCGTCGCTGGAACATCAACTCTCTGGAGTTCCTGGGAAAGAACGGAAAGCTGACAGGTGTGAAGGTTCAGCCTATCGACTGGAAGCCAAACCCAGAGGGTGGTCGTCCGTTGATGGTAGAGGCTGGTGAGCCGGAGATTATCAAGGCAGAGGCTGTATTCCTGGCAATGGGCTTCCTGAAACCTCAGCAGCCAGAGTTTGCTGAGAATGTCTTCGTGGCAGGTGATGCAGCCAGCGGTGCCTCTTTGGTAGTACGTGCCATGGCAAGCGGCAGAAAGATTGCTGCCCAGGTTGACAAGTTCTTAAACAAGTAATTTCCGGATATTCACGAAGTAAGCTTCATTGGCAAACGCAAGTACTTGCAATGCCAAACGCAAGTATTTGCAATGATCATCGTAAGTACTTGCATTGAGATGAATCAAATAAATCGGTTATTTATAACTATAAGTAGGGGAGACGGACCTTGTGATGAGGTTTGCCTCCCTTTTTCTCGTCCTCCCTTTTCCTCGTTTCCCTTTCTTCGTCCTCCTTTCCTCGTCCTCCTTTCCCCCCCCCCTCAGACCGTCCGAAAACCTTGATTTTCTGCTGTTTATCACTGTTTTGAGGGCATATAAAGCCCTCTAAGCTAGTCTGGGGACCAGCTCTAAAATTTCGATTTCTAATAAAATTCATAATTGATGTGCTCAAATCGAGCGAAAATAAGTGATAGGAGGTCTAAAAATTAAGTTGTGGGGACCTCCTTCTTCCCCTTATGCCATCTTTGCGATCAATTGTGGAACGCCAAGCATAGAGATGGCTCTACGCATGTTATAGGAGAGGCAGATGAGGGCCATTTCGGCCTCCACCTTAACCTTCGTTTTCAATAAAAAATAATACGCCCCTAAGGTTCTCTTCATCGTTCCAAAAGGATGTTCTGAGAGACACATTCTTTGCGCCATCTTCTTCTTGTCTAAATGAAGTTTGTATGTCACAATCTTGTGTTCTTTAACTTCTCGTTTCATCTTAGTCTTAGGAGGTTCCTGGTCTTCCTGATGATTACTGGAGTCTACCTTGTAATTCTGAGCTTTCATCACGAGAGTATCCTTGTTGAAGTCTGCTTCTTTAAATGCTGCTTTAGTACACTTATGCGAGCATTTTTTGCAAGCCAACTTATTGCAATAACGGATACGGCCATCCTTCTTTAAGGACTTCTGACGTAATATAGAGCCCTGCGGACAATACACTAAATTCTTAGCAGCATCTCTGACAAAGTAGCCTTGCAGCGCAAGCTGTTTGAGTTCCTCATCAGACATTTCCTTTATATTACTTGATGCCGTACATTTGTAGGATTTACGAACACCAATTTGGGGAGAGTCAAGGATGCCTGCATAGGCAGTCGGTATTTTGCCAGCCTTAAGGCAAGTTTCGAGATTCTCGGGCTTTTTGCTGTTTAGCATATCATCTGTTACGGTAGCTTCTACATATTCAAACTCTACTTCAGCAACATCATCGCCATCTCGCTGTATTACATTAGGGATGATTCCTGCAGCCAAAGCGTTTGCCATGTCTTTTGGATCTTGATAACCCTTGTCGGCAACAACTTCTACTATTTCATGTTCCAAATCATTCTTGGCCTCAGGCAGTGTTTCCGTAATTTCGCCATGATCAGTAGGATTGGTGGTAACATTGTAGGTGGCTATCAGATGACTGTCTGCCTCGACGGCTGTCTGTACATTATAGCCAACGTTAAAACCGTCATTGAACTTCATCAACTTAGAATCAGGATCTGTGAGTGAAAGTTGTTTCTCTCCACTTTCCTCCAGTTGATTACGATATTCTTTGTAATCCGCCTGACGCTTCTGAACCACCTCCAGATTAAGCTCGGTTTCATCCCTGCCAAGCTTACGTTCATCATCGAAGTCGTTCTTTTCCAAATCCTCCAAGTACTGACGCTCATGCGCTTCAAGACGGGCTATACGATCATCAAGCTTATTGAGAGTAAAGTTGTTATCCTTGGAATTTACAGCCTTGAACTTACTACCATCAATAGATAAGTAAGAATGGCTGAAGAGTCCAAAGGAATCCAACTGCTTATTCAATGATTTAAAAACTTTCTTGATAGGCTTCAAATTATCCTTTCGGAAATCAGAAACTGTACGAAAGTCAGGGGTTACCTTGCTTAAAAGCCACATAACCTCGATATTGACAACGCACGCTTTGGCCAACTTTCGAGAAGAACGGATAGAATTGAAATAACCATAAATGAGTAGTTTCAATATGTCTGAAGGGTCATATGAAGGTCGTCCACCATTTCCAGGAGCCTCACGTTTAGTATGATTGAAGCCGAGTTCTTCTAAATCCTGGCTATCTACAAACGCATCAATGTAGCGAACAGGATTATCCTGCTCGATGTACTCGTCCAGACAAGCCGGAAACAATACGTATTGTCTTCTATCTTCACCTTTAATGTACTTCATAAGCGATAAATGTTTGATAGCTACAAAGTTACGAAAATATTTCGAGAAAACCAAAGATAAAGTGTTAACAATAAGAAATATTAGGAGACATTTTGGCTGCTATGGGTTTTCAGACAATCTCCCCTTTCGCCCCCGTTCCAGGAGATTCCATCGCCTGTCCCCCCGAGCATAAATCGTTCAAGAAGGAGTATTTTCCGATAAAACTATAGCTCTGTAGCCTTCTTGATTTGGTAGTCTCAAATAAAAAGTGTAATTTTGCACCCAATAATCCGACTAATAATAATTAAACTAAGAAGATCAAGAAATGAAGAAGAAATTATCAACCGTTCTCTTGGCGTTGGCTGCCTTCATGCCAATGACCGCACAGAATCTTGTAAAGGGAGATTATGGCTATCTCTACTGTCACATGAGTGATAAGGGTGAATGGACAGCCTATGCTGTTTCTCGTGATGGCTACAACTATCAGGATATCAACGAGGGTAAACCTATCTTCGACCCAGAGGAGCATGCCCGTATCGAAGGCGGTACCCGCGATGCTTACATCACCCGTACCCATGACGGCAAAGGCTATATTATGGTTACTACTGATATGTGCGTTCGTAAGAGCCACAAATGGGACAATTATGGCATTGACCTCCTGAAGAGTAAGGACCTGATTCATTGGACCAGCGTTACCTTCGATTATCGTAAGGGTATGCAGAACTTCTGCGATGCTGCCACTGCTCAGTCTCCTTATAAAGACTGGAGTACTATCAACCGTGTCTGGGCACCTCAGATTTTTTGGGATTCTGATTATCGCTGGGAAAATGGTGAGAAGGGTGGATACATGATTTACTATTCTATGCTCAACCGTGCAGAGGAAAAGTACGACCGCATGTACTACAGCTATGCTGATAAGACTTTCACCAAGATTACCACTCCAAAGTTGCTCTTCGACTGGGGATATGCTACCATCGATGCTGATATCAACTATCTCAAGAGCGATGGTCTCTTCCACATGCTTATCAAGAAAGAGGGAGGAAAGCCGGGTATTTATACCGCTACAAGCAAGTATTTGAATCATGGTTGGGGTGAGCCTGTAGAGAATGATTATGTCAGCTTCGAGGGCCGCAAGAATTGCGAGGGCAGCTCTGCCTTCCAGTTGATGGGTGATGATACCTGGCGAGTGGCTTATATCCAGTATAGCGACAACCCTAAGCACTATCGCATCTGTAAGGCTGATAAGTATCTCCGCAATTTCTCTGACCCTGTGGATATCAAGGGTGTAACAGGTCCTCAGCATGGCAGTTTTATGCGAATTACCAAGAAGGAATATCTGAATCTGCTGAAATGGGATAAGAAATTGAAAGAGCAGAAGTAAAAGAATATTAAGATATTTTTCATATCATCAATAAAAAACGCTAGAGTTTACGATTGTGAAACTCTAGCGTTTTTATGCTTTTATTGATATGATTCTTTATTTTAAAAACTGATTCTGCGGCTTAATCTCAATTCTAATACAGGATAAACCTTGAATCCTTTGAAGAACTTCACGTAGTCGCCTACCTTGCCCGGAATATTGTATACATCCTTTGCAAGGTTGACTCCTGGTTCAATCGTTTCGTTCTTGATAGCTTCCGTATAGTCCTCATTAGGCGAGAAAGTTACCTTGTGGATATCATTGGTTGTGATTCTTGGTGTGCCTCCCCAGAATAAAATACCGGCATCAAAAGAGATGTGGTAGATGTCATTGTCCCTGAAGAGTCGTCCACCGTAACCAAAGCCAAGATAGGGCTTGAAACTGTTTACACGGATGGTAGCTGAAACATTGTTGTTGGCATCTGGCTCCAGGCGGAAGATCGAGCCGTCTGTACGATTTCCCAAGCGAACACCCATTCTTCCGTAGCTCATAAACTTGTCGTACAATTCCTTACCTGCATAGAGATACTGGTCACCAATGTTCATGTAAGGAATGAAATTCTCGTAGGATGACTTCACGCGCTCATAGAGGTTGTTGTACATGCTTACTGCTACTAGCGAGGTACCATCATAGATGGCATTCTCTGCCTTGGCTATTTTGGATGGTCCCCAATAGAAACCTGCTGTAATGTGCCAGTTCCTGTCTTGGAAAGGATGAACGTCCACCAACAGTTTGAAGTTGTTCATGGTGGGTGTTCCTGCCATGTCGATATCGCTGTCAACTCTGGTTCCTGTATATTCTTCCAGCATATTCGCCAGGTTGTTGAACTTTGCGGTTTCTTCTTCCTGAGATAACTTTTCATCACCCACTTGTACGCCAAAGTTCATGGTGACATGTGTGCGGGGCATCCAGGAATAACCGGTACGCAGGGTGACCATATCATTCACAGGTACAGCCACGTCGAAACCTATACCTGTTGTACCTGTAGTGATGGAGGCGTCTATGTTCTTGATCCATTTCTCTGCAGTTTGCTCCTTGCCAAGGTTCTCTGCGTTCTGCGCCATTGTCGTGAGAGATGGCAGCAATCCTACTGCCAAAGCTATCGAATATTTCTTCATAAATTATTGATTACATTAAATGAGGGTGCAAAGTTATGCAACAAGCCCCAAAGTGGCAAGTATTTGGGGCTTTTTTGTTTCTTAAAGGGCTATTTTCTTGCCATTGACGATATATATTCCTTTTGGAAGGTCATCGATGGACTCTGCATTCTTCTTTACCAGTACTCCTGTCAACGAATAAACGGTGTATGTCGTCTTGCCAGGAGTGGTGCTGATGGTAGTGATTCCAGTAGCATATTCTGCTTCAGTCAGCAGGTTAAACTCCTTAGGGGCACTGTTTGATACAGGAAGATACCAGCTGTTGGCTGGAATTGCCAATGTGGTGAGATTATCTCCATTGGCATCTTCTTCTTTCCGCATGACGGTAGGGAGTTTATTGGTAGCTGCTGTTAACGACAACTTGCCTTCTGAATTGATATTCAGGGTGCGCATTTTTGTTGCGTCAAACTTGACAGAGTTAAATTTGCCACTCCATGGGTTGCCTACGCAGAAGTATACTCCTTTCAGCTTGTTGTCTTTAGGAGTTGCAGTCGAGCTGACAACAGGAGTGATTTGATTCTTGCTGATATCGGTAGAGGTGCATTCGATGATTACAGGAGTCTCGGCTGGAATAGTTCCTGTTAACTCTTGATAGGCTGCATTGCCCTTACCTTCATCAAACTTTGTGATGTAATAAGCCTTCATTCCCTGACTTAGGGTGTAGGCGAAACCGGTAAAGAGGGCTGCGTAATGCTTGTTGCCTGCAGTTACGGTTGGTTTTACTCCCAGATAGTTGTCACTGTTGTTGATCGGAGTAACAATCCAGTTACTCTGTTTACCATTGGTAACTACCCAACTTTTGTCTTTAGAACTTTCTTTATCAGCCAACAATGCTTTTTGCCCCTTGAGTTCTTGCCAGGCTGTGTAATATTCACCTCTTGGGGTGATATAGATGTAGTAGTTTATCAATTCTTTGATGCTTGTACCTTGCGCTCCGATGTTGTAGCTTTCACCTCCTTTACAATCCAGATAGAAGATACTTCCCGGGTCGCAGGAAATCTCATCCCAAAGAGCGTTGGTAAGCAAAGCGCTGCAGTCAGCGCTGGTACTTTGGTAATCGATACCTTTACTATCATTATCACTCAGTGACATCCATCTGTCTGAACTTGCATTTTTTATTCTGTAGAAACCGCTACCTGTAATCTGAGCTTGGGTGCTGAACATTACAGAACTGGCAAGCAGAAACATGTATATTCTCTTTTTCATTCTTGTTAGCTTTCTTGAAATTAGAAAATAACCGATCTCCATTGCTTACATGATAAGTATGAAGACCGGTTATAATTATTGCTTATTAATGATTATCTGATGGCTAATTACTTAGCAATACAGATTGTTACACGGTTCATGGCATTCTTTTCGAATGGCTGAACGCGTGAACCCATAGACTTCTTGATCATGCGGTTCTTAGCAACACCCTTAGCTGCAAGTGTGTTGTAAACAGTCTGAGCACGGCGAGCTGCAATCTTATCGTTGATTGCTGCGCTACCTGTTCCCTTGTCTGCATAACCTGTCAAAGTAATCTTTGCGTCTGGGTTCTCCTGCATGTAAGTAACAATCTCAGAAATCTTGTTTCTCTGAGACTTTGCGATGGTAGAGTTGCCGATTGTGAAGAAAATATCACGACGGAAGTTCTCTTCTGCAACCTCCTTAACCTCTTCCTTAACAGGAGCAACAACTGGCTTCTCGATGATGCGCTCGATAATCTTCTCTACTGGCTTTGGAGCAGGAACTACCTTAGTAGTATAGGTCTTGCCGAGAGCAATCTTAGCACCTACCAATGCGTTGAAATACCAGTCTGGATTACCTACCTTCTTTGAGTTGAAACGGTCGCTCAATGTGTTGGCTGAAAGTTCAACACCAATCTTTACTTTTTCGCTTACGCGGAAATCTACGTTAGCACCCAAACGTGCAGCGAAATGAGCTTTTGAACCATCCCAGAGATACTCCAATGGAGCATGTACGCCAACTGATGTAGCGTTGCTGACAGTCTTGTTAGCAAGGATAGCCTTCTGAGCGTCTGCTGCCTCGTCGTTACCCCAAGCGATGTTGGCACCGATACCTCCGAATACACCGAAATCTACTACGCGGTTAGGGTCGAAACCACAGAAGAGGTTAGAAAGGTTGAATGTAGCGTCAACCATAGGAGCTACATAGTTCCACTTCCACTTGTAGGTAGTGTTCTGAACCTTCTGACCAGCCTTGCTCTGCCATGCGTTGAGAGAAAGACGGGCACCTACAACCTTGTTGAAGTTGTAACCTAAACCAAGCTGAGCATTTGGTGACAACAATTTATCGAAAGAAATCTCACCCAAAGTGTACTGACCACCAACCTGTGCCTGTACATACCAGTGTGGATTGAAGACATTTACAGTCTTATCAGCTTCCTGGGCTGATGCACTGATGCAACCCATAGCTACTACACCTGACAGTAATATATTCTTGATTTTCATAATCTTTTCTTATTAATTTAATTGCCTATTATCGAATGTTTTATTACTTAACTGTAACGTAGAAGTTCTTCTCTACTACCTTACCAGAGTAATCGATAGCCTTGTAAACGATGGTATAGTTACCTGCCTTAGAAGCATTGAATACTACCTTCTGGATCTGACCGTTGAAAGCAGACTTTGTTGCCTTACCGTTTACCAGAATCTCAGCACCAGCCTCCTTAACGTACAACTGCTTCTTGTAAGCAGGAGCCAAAAGTTCAGCAGTGTAAGAAGTAGCAACCAATGGAGTTGCACCAACACCTACGAAACTTGTTGCGAAGTGACTACCTGTGCTGACGAAGTTCCATGAACCATTATCAGCCTTGAACATGATGGCTGGCTGCAAGTACTTGTTGACGTTCTTGATAACACCCTCTACCTTCTTGATCAAGTTGTTTACCGTAGCAACATTCTGGTCATACTTACCTGCTAATGTGTTAGCCCAATCGAGAGCTGTCTTCACAGGACCCAATGTTGTTGACAAGTTTTTGTTGAGGTCTGCGATAAGATCCTTCATGGTATCATCCTTCACCTTGATCTGATAGATATATGTTGTCAAAGTAGTACTACCAGTAGAACCGTTTACTACAATAGAGATGTCCTTGTTTACTTCTTTCTCTTCGCCTTCAATAGAAGCGTTCTTGATGGTGTTGAGCACCTTGCCGTCAGAAATCTGAATGATGTCGAGATCATTGCCATTAGGAACAATCTTTACGCCAGGTACAGCTACTATTGTAGCAACCTCGATTGTCTTACCTGTTGATGGGTCGATAATGTTATTGAAGTCAAGACCACTGATACCTTTCAGCTTCTCTGACAAATTGGTTGGCAACATGAAACGGTCGAGGCTGAGGTTGTCGAGCTTGCTGTTGTTTGCCAAGAAATCGAAACTCAATGGCTTAACAGCAAATGCAGCCAGTTTGATCTCAGATGTAACAACCTTCTCTACTTCATTGCCATTCTGATCCTTCTGCTTCCAAGAAGCCTGGACACCGTATGCTGTCAACTGGTTGTTGAGGTTGCTATACAAAGCAGAAGCAAGACCAGAGAGGTTCAAGCTTGTTGACTTAGGATCCTGCAACTTAGCAAGTACATTCTTTGCAGCTTCCTTCAACTGACCCTTGTTCATATCCAAACCGTCGTTCTGAGGATCTGTGCACTCAACAGGGATTGCATAGAAGCCATTAGCAGATGTAGCACGGGTGATACCATACTTCAGCACCTTATCTGTAACAACTGGTGCGCCCAACTTGAAGCCTGGAGCGTCGTTGCCCTGACTGTCAACCAATCTGAATGTGATATTAGATGGGTCTACGTTTGCTGGGTTGATATTGATGTAGATGTTACCTGCGTCAGACTTGATAAGCTTGCCGCCTTTTACCTCAAAATCCTCATCACCTGAAGCTGGAACGCCCCAGTATGCAGAAAGGATATTAGCCTGTGAACCCAGGAATGCGGCATTCTCGTAACCTGTAACAGGGCAATCTGTTGCCTGGATTACGATGCCTGAAACGTTGTTATTCAAGATAGCATAGATAGCATCAAGCTGTTCACTCATGGCCGTCAACTGATCATTGATAATTTTTATGGCATCATTCAAAGTGTTGATGTCGCCCTCACCAGCCAATTTGCCATAGAGCTTTTCGTTGAGTTCATCAAGCTTTTTCTGCAACTCATCAACCTCTTTAGATTTAGTCTTGAGCTCAGCGATATCCTGAATAGCCTGGTTCAACTTTGCAAGTTCAGTAGGAAGCTGACCGTTAATTTTCTTAACTGCTTCCTCCAATGCTGTAGCTCTATCTCCAAGCGCACCAATTGATTCATTAAGTTGTGTGTTGAGTTTTTGGAACTTCTCAGTCCAAGTTCCGTTCAAGTTCTCGATAGCAGCCTTATTTGCAGCAACCTGTGCTTCAAGTGCATCAATCTTGTCCTTGTTGGTTGCAACATCGCTCTTCAGGTCGTCGATGTTTGCCTGCAACTGCTGGTTTGCCAACTTCAAAGCGTCAAGCTGCTTTGCAACTGCATCTGCAATAGAAATGCTAGCGTTATAAGCATTGTCGCTTTCGTGGTCTGTACAAGACACAAAAGTGCTAGCTCCACCCATCAAGAGGGCAGAGAAGAGCAAAATACTAGTTAATTGTCTTTTCATTTTTTATTAAAAATTTAATTAAACTTATGTTGTCTAACTCTAAATATGTCGTTCATGACCCTCTTATACAATAGCATTTAGTTGCTTTGTTGTTTTAGGTCACGCTTTGACATTACATTCTTAGCTCGTTATTTTTTCTTATTAAATTGTATATACCGCTGCAAAGTTATAGTTTTTTTTTCAATTGGAAAGATTTTCAAGCACTTAATTGCGGAAAATGTGCTATTTTTTATATTTTTTAAGCATTCAAGCCGCCCATGTCTGCTATTTTATGGCGAGTTGCCTGTTAATAGGTAAAATTATGTTTTAGAATAGTTGATTTAGTTCAATTCGTATCCTGGCATCATTTAAATCAATTTGTCTATATACCTATTATAAAAATATACGTGTTAAAGTATAGGTGTATAATGAAGTTATTCTTGGTGGCTTCATTCCCCTTTTCAAATACGGTGTGTACAAGCACATGTTTTGCGTAATATAAAAAGAGGTGTAATACGGATAAGGAATGTTTTAAGTGTTTACGAGTGTTAAAACATATCTGTTTATCGAACTTTTTTGTCGAAGAATTTGGTGGAATGGAAAATAGTTAGTACTTTTGCACTCGCTTTTGAGAAATCAAGCATTACTCGAAGCAATATAAAGAAAGAGTTCTTTGAAAGATTTTACATAAACAGACAAGTAGTACAAGAAGCGGTTTTGGATTACACCTTATTATATATAGGGAGTATGAAGAGACTGGGTAAAAGAAACGAACCGTCAAGCAATTGACAAGTCAGGTTTACTAAGCTTCAATAAACGAAAAGGATATTCGTCCTAAGTACAGACAACAAACACCGATTGCTTC
>NZ_JBQKHJ010000013.1:0-98018 GCF_052118345.1 Prevotella sp. LCP21S3_D2
CATCTTCTTAGGAATGCAGAGTATCTGAACGAACTGGATCCAAACCAGAACTGGTCACGGAGATTCATCCATCTGATAGAACACTCTATAAATCTCAGAAGAGAGGACAACATTACCTCTAGAAAGATAAAGGTACTGAAGACAAAGATGAAGAACCTCTTGGGTGAAAGCCTCACGCATTTAGATAACGAGTTTGAGAAATTCAAGAGGGGTATCCTTAAAGTCAAAGACTACCTATTTACCTTTCTCTCCAATCCAAGTGTGCCTTACGAGAACAATGCCAGTGAGCGGGGAGTTAGGAAAATCAAGATAAAGCAGAAAGTCAGCGGTTGCTTCCGAACAGACAGCGGTGCCGATGATTTTGCCAAGTTGCACTCCATTGCTGAAACTGCTATGAAGAACGGAAATTCTAAATTCAATGCAATTCTTGCTGTAGTACAACAGTAAGACGATTACTCATGCCCATAGGGGTGCTGAGTAGTTACACTCAAGCCGAAAGATGTTAAACAATAATAATTTAAAGGAGTTTATCTTCTAAGCATCTTTATTTTTTCGTATCTTTGCGAAAAGTTTCGTTACGAAAAAATTCGATTATGGAAAATCCGTTTAAATTTGGCTCATTGGTTGATGCCCCATACTTTACAGACAGAGTGAAAGAACTGGACTACATCGTACAGTTTCTCAAGAGCGAGAACCACCTTGTTCTTATGTCACCACGACGTTTTGGCAAATCAAGTCTCGTAAAAAAGGCTGTTGTCCAAACCCAACGACCATACCTATGGCTCAACATGCAAGCCGTGCTCAGCAAAGAAGATTTTGCGGCAAAGCTTCTGAAGGAACTGCTCAATCAATTCAAACTGGAAAAGATGAAGCACTATCTTCGTAACTTCCGCATCATTCCTTCTATCAACATGAACCCGATGACAGACGAGCTATCGGTTTCATTCCAACCATCAACCGACAATGGAACAACTGCAATAGAAGATGTTTTAAATACAATTCAGAAGGTTTCTACACCTCAAAACAAACTGATTGTTGTCTTTGACGAGTTTCAAAGCATCCTGGAAATCGATAAAAACATGGATAAGCAGCTTCGTTCCATCATGCAGGAACAGACAGGCATCAATTACATCTTTCTGGGCAGCCAGGAATCGATGATGACAGATATCTTTGAACGTGTGAAGTCTCCGTTCTATCATTTTGGAATGCTGATGAGACTCAACAAGATTCCATACGAAGATTTCAAATCATATATTGCAGACAGATTGAAAGATGTATCAGAGCAGCCTACTCAAATTGCAGACGAGATACTGGCCTTTACAAGTTGCCATCCATACTACACGCAACAGCTTTCATTCGCAGTTTGGAACAACCTGGTAGCTGGCAAAAACGAGGATGTACTCCAACTCGCCATAGAAGACATCATAACAACTCATGATTTAGACTACGAACGTTTATGGTTGAATTTCAATAAGACAGACAAATATGTAATGGTCAGCATCTGCGAGGGCAACAATCCTGCACAAGACAGGAACCAGCCTACCAGCACGATGACCAGTGCCCTATTGCGTTTAAGCAAGAAAGGCTACATCATCCGAAGTGACAGATATGAAATAGAAGACCCATTCTTCAGGAAATGGATACTCAAGAATATGATAGAGTAAGATTATATACTGAGAAATCGCCAGCGAAGCTGTAGAAAGGCTTCGCTGGCGATTTTGCAAGAGAGATTTATCTATGTGTTAATAAAACAAACTCACTCCAAATTGGACTTTGATTGGATATCAATTAGAGCGAGTACTTATCCTGTGAAATCCCAATATTCTTGCAGCCTCGTTGATGCCCAGCATGGAGACACCTTCCGTTGTTGCAAAACAAATCTTCGACAGAGAGTCCAAAGAGTATTCCCTGCCGAAATATCTACAAATCATCTGCAAGCAGGTGATACCGCATTGCATGCTGTCATGTTGGTGAACAACCTTAATATTACGCATAAACAATTACAATACAGACGTTTTTGTCGTTCCGTTAAATTTCAAATTGCTCCCATGATTAATCTTCTTGCCATAATCTAAAGTATAACTTGCAGATAATGACACATAGCGTCTATCCCATGGACGGCTTTGATAAGAATAACTATCAATATAATCAGAGATAAGCCAACTCTTCGTATTACCATTTTTAAGTATGAGGGAATTAACCTGTAATTTAACAAATAAATTTCCCTTGGTATATTGTAATCCTAACTTCAAATTATCTGAGAAGCGAGTAAGGTTGGAACTTCCACGCATATATCCTTCTCCAGAACTATAAGCGTAATTGAGATTTACAGCCCAGAATTTTCCCAGTCTGCAATACAAGGTAGGATATAGTCCCCAATAACCGTTGTTTATATGAAACAGACCGGAATGCCATTCATGCACATACGAAACTTTAGAACTCAAACGAATCTTACCATGCGCAAGGTTCAAAGATGGAGTCACATTGATATATATTGGATTGAACGAGCCACTATTAATCATCTCCTTTACCATCAGTCCATTTATTTCATGCCAATAAGGTACAATATCATTGATGATATTATCCCAACTAAAGGATGAATTAAGAGAGAACAAATTAGAAGGCATCCATGTATATGACAAAAGGGCATAGGCCTGGCGTACAGTTTTCAAATCAGCATTACCCTTGCTGCCTGTCACCTCATCGTCCTGGCGCACCACTGTATTGTAGTAAGTAGGATTAATAGAACTTTGAGTGATGTTAGCCTGTACATAAACGGAATGCTTCTCGTTAAACCGTCCACTAAGCGTCATGCCTCCATTAATATAAGCCTTTGTCATCGTTGGTTCATCTTGAACCTTATAACTCTGTACAGGTATGGACATTTTCAAACTGCCACTCCACTTTTTAGAGAACTTATGATTATAATTTAAGTCAAAGGAATAGTAAGAGTTCACTAATTTCTGATAAGTATCGGCGGTTCCATAATAGTTCGTGCGATAAATCTCAGAGTTGAGTTGAGCAGTAAACACCAAATAATTTTGTTTATAAACAGGCAATCCATAACCTAGCCATAAGCTTGGCAAATAAGCATTTTCCCTTGTTCCATTGATGATGCTTTGACCTTCCGATTCCATTAATTGATAATCCTCGCTACCCTTGTTATGGTTATAAGAGAAAGAAAGTCCACCATATACATAAGCACGATGAGGCAGTCCCTCCAGATAGAATTGTGAGCTCACATAGGGCGTAAGAGATTGAGAGGTAGCATCAGAAACAGAAGAAGTCTCTTCAGACTCATTGTATCTAATGTTCTGTCGGGTATAAATATCAGGAGTTTTGTTATATTTCACACCAGCTTGAACCAACCAAATCAGATTATTGGAATCATATCTGGCGCTGATACCTGTAGAATAAATTCGCTGCTTTTCAACTTGCTCATAGTCAACCTTTTTGTTAAGCGTAGAAGCATCATTATAAGTATAAGTGATATTTCTGTTACCTCTTATTTCATGAGCATTTTTATAATATGCTCCCACAATTGCCTGATAAGTCATATGTCCCTTCTTCAGCTTTCCTGCGACATCATAATCACCACTATCATAGTTACCAAAGCTTTGGTTAGCCTCGGCCATTACATAACCTCCATATTTGTATTCACGCAATACAAAGTTGACTACAGCCTGATAGTTTTTATATTTTGCCTCAGATGGTGATTGTAAGAATTCCACACGTGCCACCTCTTTTGGTCGAAGAGTTTTCACCTCCCAATCGCTAGCCTCAAAACCATTGATAAAGAAATGAACTTCCTTGCCCCAATTTGTCTCAACTTTATTTGTAAATTCATCTACACGTAATCCTGCCACCATCATACGAGCCAGCAATGCCGAATAATTAGATGAAGACTTGCGTTCTTCAGGAGTTGGAGTGTATGAAACACCATCTTTGATTGCAACGTGATTCTTAGCAGTAACCACTACCTCTTTGATATGCTGAGTTTTCACAGAATCTACCTCTTGAGCAGAAACTGTAGCCGAAGATGCCAACAAAGTCAATAACAACAATTCTTTCATACTATTTTCTCTTTATATTAATTAAAATATCTAAGTGCAAAATTACGGCAAATTGCTCAAACTGGCAAACCTTTTACATCATTTCTTACATAATATTTATCCAAAAAAATATTATGTAAAAATGACGTTAAGAAGTACGCTACTTGAAAAAATATTTGTATTTTTGCATTTTTGAAGTTAAATGAGTAAAAATACAAAGCATGAAAAAGTATTATTGTATAACGGTTTTAGCACTTTTAGTTGTTATTTTGTTACAAGGATATAATATGTCTTTGCAATACAAAGATTATATCTATAATGAAACAGATAAGACAAATTCTGTACTAAAAGTTTCTGTTGATGAAGAATACGCTATCCGAGCTCAAAAGAGTAACACTCCGTACAAAGATAGGAAACAACGAGTTTATTACAAAGAAATGACAGAAGAAGACTTTCTTAAAGCGAAGCCTAAGAAAGAAGATATCATCGATTTTAATGAAATAAACATTCAAGATTTAAGAGACAAAGGTATTGTAGAAACTGAGTCTGATGCCTTGGGATTATTGACTAAAGATAGACTTACAGTCAAAGGTAAGCCCATCAACTTAGCTAAACTCTCCCAAATATTCAAGAAGAATTTAAATGAGGGCTTTACCTATACTTTATTAATATTAGACGAGAACAAAAAAGTTATCAAGAGTTATGGACAAACAAAGGACATTGATAGTTGGCAGGCTAGCAAGCCTATCGCCATCGGACTCAAACCTATCCGTTTCGTTCAAGCTAAGGTGAATATAACTCCATCTTCCTTCATCACAAACTCAATTTGGACATTAGTATCTACTATATTGTTGGCTCTTATCATCGTATTTTGCATAGGATACCAGATGACTGCCATCAGATACAAGGAAGACCTTCTGAGGAATCGTGAGGTAAGCCTTCATGGAACTGTACACGACTTGAAAGCACCATTGGCAAGCATCTTGCTAAAGTTGGGATTCATCAAAGACATCATCAAGGATGCTGACTTGCAGGAGATGATTACTTCTTCTGAAAGACAAATCAAGAATCTTGCCAATACCATCAAGACGATACTGATTACCTCTAAGGCCAGTGAAAGCAAGTTGGTTATCAACAAAGAGCAAGTTGACATCATCGAGCTGACGCAACAAGCGAAAGAACAAATAGACATCAACTATGCCTGCAAGCCACATGCCATCGGAATCCACGACCATCGTGAAGAGAATGCTCTGGTGTATGCAGATAAGTATCTGATAGAAAATGTGATGCACAATCTGATGGAGAATGCCGTTAAATACTCTGACAAGGAGGCAAATGTTGAAGTCAACATCAAACAGGATGAACATTTCACCATCATCAGCGTGTCTGACCATGGCGTAGGCATCGACAGGAAATATCAAAAGAAGATATTCGAGCAGTTCTATCGCATACCAGCCACACACCATAAGAGCGGATATGGCATAGGCCTTGCCATGGTAAAATATGCCGTCAAGGCACATGGCGGAACCATCAAGGTGGTGAGCGAACCAGGCAAGGGCAGTACCTTTACGTTCACATTGCCGCTCAACTAAAAGCAACAAATCGTAATGGGCAAGAAACAAGATAAAACATTATAAAATAAGAAATATGGAAAAGATAAAAGTACTATTGGTCGATGATGACCTGGATTTCGGCAACACTGCAGTCTTGCTACTTAAAAAAGCAGGCTATGAGGTCTATTTTCAAAACACGCTGTTTGGAGTAGAAAGCCTTATCATGAAGCTGTCTCCCAACCTCATCATCCTCGATGTGATGATAGGAGAAGAGAACAGTCTGGAAAGAATCAACGACATCCGTCTTGCCGCAGAAGACATCCCTATCATGTGTGTATCTTCGTTACATGATCCAGAACTCAAAACCGAAGCTGCCAATAATGGTGCAATGATTTACATCGAGAAGCCTTTCGACAGCCGTGAGTTCCTGGGATGGGTAAACCGCTATGCCAAGCGCAAAGACTTCAGCAATTCTCGTATGATAAACATGGGTGCCTACACCGTAGATACAGAGACTCATGTGCTCAGTTTCCGTGGCTGCAACGAGAAGACGCTGGGCAATACTGAGTTTGCCACACTCAAGCTATTATGGATCAATAAGGGCGAAGTCGTGCCACGCCAAGATCTCAAGGATACTGTTTGGAGAGGTGTACAGTGTAGCGAAGAAAGCCTCAATAATGTGATGTACAACTTGCGCCGATATTTCGCCAAGGATGCCTCCATCCACCTGGAAACCCTTCGTGGCGAAGGATTCAAGATGTGGATGGATGACTAGTTTAATGACGGCTCAATCCCGTCGGGAACCCAAAGACAGAGGTAACGTCATCTTCCAAGCGAGGTGAAGAGTGGTGAAGAGTGTTTATTTTCAGCCTTTCTGTCTGAAAGCAGAAGGCGTTACCCCTCTCATTTTCTTGAAGAACTTGGTGAGATGAGCCTGCGATGAGAAGCCGAAAGTGTTGGCTATCTCCTGCACCGTATGCGTGGTGGTAGAAAGCTCGCGCTCTATCTCCTTCACGATGTATTCATCGATGATTGCCTTCGGCGTCTTGCCAGAGATGCGGCGGGTAACCTGCGCCAGATAGCGGCCACTCACATTCAGCTGGTCAGCATAGAAATGCACATCGCTATAGGTGCGGCAGAAGTTGTTCACCTGCGAGATAAACTGATTGTAAAGTTCGGAACTCCTGCCCTGCAGATTACTCTCTCTTGCCAGTTCTATATTGATGAAATCCTGCGCCATCGCCAACGCCTCCTCCATCTTCTTGCCCTGATTCAGATAGATGGCAAGGGCAGAAGAGAAACGGTTGATGAGACCATGCGAATTGGCATTATCAAGGCGATAGATCCGGAGTCCCTGCTTCTCGGCAAGTTCCAGGAGTCGGGAGTTCTGAAGAATGATGTCGCTCTCCTTCTTTCTCGCCACAACTACCGAACAGAGCGGCAGCAGACGGTATTTGATCTGGCTCACCACATCCTCCGTCATCAGCGCATCGCCCTGACTAGACCAGATTGCTGGAGCATAGATGATATGAGCAGGACGATACCGGGTCAGGGCATCAATGACCACATTCAGCGTCTCCACTCTGCGTATCATACCTATCTTCACTATATCGGGCTGCATATCGTTCATGACAGCCTCTATCTGCCCCGAAACAATCTCGGCAGGAATATCGAAGAACTCCTGGATGCCGAGCGTATTCTGCACGGTAATGCTGGTTATCGCCGAAACGGCATAACCTCCCAATTCGAATATCGTCTTGATATCCGCCTGCACACCAGAGCCACCGGTGCTGTCGGAACCTGTAATCGTTAATATCATATACTTTGAACATTGAACATTGAACTTTAAGCTTTGAACTTGTAAGCCAATGCTGTTTCCGATAGACTTTACTTCTGTTTCATATATTCCGTAGGTGTCATTCCGAAGACCTTAGAGAAGCATTTCGAGAAATAACTGCTATTGGAGAAGCCAACAGTATACATCACCTCAGAAACACTAAACTTTCCGGCGCTCAGGAGTTTGGCAGCCTTTTGCATTCTCAGGTCTCGAATATATTCTACCGGAGTCATGCCTGTCAAGGCCTTCACCTTACGATAAAGCTGCTTATTGCCAATGCCCATTACTTCCTGGAGCATCGTGACATTGAAATCGGAATCTATCATGTGCTCCTCGATGGCATGGTTGATTTCATCCAGCAAATGCTGGTCAGCCTCACTCAATTCTGGTTCTGCAGCTGCTACCTCTGACTTTTTCTCATCAGCATCTTCATCTGCTGTCGATGAAGAAGTTTTCTCCATTTGAACGTCTGCCGTTGAAGAAGCATGATTCTGAGGCAGTTTGACATCCAGGAAGCGATGCATTAATTCGTTCACTTCATTAAACGACTGATGAGCCACAGCCATCTTCAATCCTTCGGTCAAACGGGCAAAGAAGGTCATACGCATCTGCACCTGATCAAGAATTTCAGCTTTCTGCTTCTGTTCCTCTGCCAATTTCTTATGAAGGAAATAGTAGCTTACCACCCAGGAGATAAGAACTATCAAAGCCGTGATGTAGAACAGTTTTGCCCAGATGGTAAGATACCAAGGTGGCAACACCGAGATGTCCTGCGAATAGACTTCTGCACCTATCTTTCCTTCACCATTTACGACACAAACCGTGAGATGATAGTTGCCATACGACAAACCATTGTAGACAATATCAATATTTCCCGACTTCAGATAATTCCAGTCATGATCACTGCCCTCCAGCTTGTATGCATAGACAGCAGAAGGATGATCAGCAAACGGAAGGTCTGTAAGCTGCAGGCTAAAACTGTTCTCATCGCTCTTGAGCACCAGTTTCTCACTACGCTCATCCCATGGTTTGCCATTCACGACAATGCCCGCCAAAATCAACCGGTTGAGTTTCTTCGGAGAAAGAACTGCATCAGAGCGAATCTCAACAAAGCCATCATTACCACCCATCACCACTTCATGGGTAGACTTGCTGTAGCAAATGGTAAATGGAGTAATGGAAGGGATGACAAAGCGCATGCTCTCTCCTTCACGGCTGATGACGCAACACTCATTACCGGTTACAGCCCATATCTTGCCATCCACATCACACATGGTACTTACCTTGCCCCCTATCTTCCACTCCTTTGAGCCGAAATTGGAACCCAGAATCTCGCCTGCAGCATAGTAACACTTCACCGAGCTATTATCACCAACCCATATATTGCCCTGGCTGTCGGTCATCATATAGTTAACCACATCAGAATTAGCCACATGAGCCACCTTCATATCATACGGATTGATACAATCGAGGCGATTGAAAGTGGAAACCCATATTCTTCCCTTTCCGTCCATGACCATCTGACCGACATGCAATCCGGAAAGGGCATTCTTGCCCTGGTCAGAGAAATGATAGTCGGCTACGGTCTTACCTGCAAGCAAGGAAGCCTTATCCATCACAAAGACACCCCCCTGATAGGATGCCATCCACAATCTGCCCTTTCTATCCTGAAGAATATCATAAGCCCAGGCAGTAGAATACTTGCCCGTTCTGTCATAGACGATGAAATTACGCATCTGTCTGGAGCTGCGATCATAAAGGTTGATACCATGGTCGGTACAAATCCAGACATCCCCATCATTGTCTTCATAAATCTTACGCACACGGTTGTGGCTAAGCGGATAAGCCTGATTGTTCTGCTTATACCAAGCCACATCCTGATAAGCAGCATCGCCTGTAGAAGATTTCGCCTGAGAATAATGAATCAAACCATTGGTTCCCCCCATCCACCATTCACCATTACGGGTCTGGAGCATGGCATGAAGACAGTTACCTTCGCCCGAAAAGGTTATCTTGTCGAGCGACACATAATTATAATAGGTATGGGTGGTGAGACGAGAAAGTCCGTTATCGGTTCCAATCCAGACATTCTGCCATTTATCCACGAAGCAGGCCCATACGATGTTGTTCGGAATGGTTGCTTCATTGCGAGAGTCGTGCGAATAATGGGAGATGGCATTGTTCATCGCCATCACATAGAGTCCGTTATCGGTTCCGATGTAAAGATTGCCATTTGCTTCTTCTGCCAGACATTTTACCGAGTTGCCATCCAAAGCTGCAATCCGGGAGAATGTCTGAAGATTGAGATCTGCACAATAGAGCGCACCTTCTGTACCAATCCAGTAGCAATGGCGCTTGGCATCGTATGCCAGGGCATTTACCAATGGCTGGGCACCTGCCGTAAGAGGCAACAGGCGGTTATTCAAATACAGACCATTTATCTTACCCTGCAACAGACCTTTTGAGGTATGCAGCAAGGCATAGACATCCCCTCCATAGTTGGCATTCTTGTCTTTCAGGTCCAGCACACGCAGCTCCATGACAGCTTTTCGCTTAGCTTCATCCTGAAAGTCTGCAACAGCTGGAGTCTGCACATAAGCATTGGCATGGGTGTCGAATTTCAAGATGCCATTGCCAGTAGCCAAATACAACAGGTTATTATCGAAAGCGAGAGCATTGACGCGCGTATTGCTATAGGCATGATCCTGATAGTGGAGATAGCCATGATAACCATCATAACTATAAAGTCCGTTATCAGTACCAATCCACATCATCCCCTGTGCATCCTGGGTAATGGCACACACGGTATGCGCACCCTCGAACGACACGTTAATGAATCGTTGCGCCGCAACCGGAAGAACCAGTAACGCCAACAAAAATACGACATATACTCTATGAATAAACTGCTTCATCTTGAAGTTATTTGTTAAATTAGTTGTTGTTGGCTGCAAAATTAATCAATTATTGGCACTTTACCAAATAAAAAGGAAAAAAAATCCCAAGGAATAAAGAACAGTCTCTATTCCTTGGATTTGTGAAAAGAAAAGGAATCCTACGATAAAAACGAAGGACATATATTTTCTAGATTGCCTCTAACTGAATGGTCTTTTCGATATTTCTTTTGCCATCCTTCACCTTCAGGGTGATATTGCCCTTCTGCGTACTACTCTGCACGATGACAACGAGTTTGCCTGAGAAGAGTTTCATATGTGGATGGGTGAAAGGTTCGAGCGATGTGGCATCGCCATTGCAGGCTGCCTTGAAGGTTCCGGCACCCGTTACTTCGAAGGTCAGCTCATCATCTGCGAGCGGACACTCATTGCCATCCTTGTCCAGGAGACTAACGGTAACGAAAGCAAGGTCCTTGCCATCAGCATTCAGCAGCACATTGTGCTCATCGGTGCAGCCTTCTACCATGCAGACGATAGGCTCATGGTCTGGAGTCTCCACACTGAACTTCATCTGCGCAGGTTCACCGGCTGTACGCTTCACGTCCTCGCCTACCTTGTCGCCATACTGGTTGTAGGTAACCACACGAATCTCGCCCGGTTCATACTTCACGTTGTTCCAGCGGAGGCGATAGCGGTCCAGACGGCTTGACTTGTCCTTGCGAACTCTGCCCTGGCTCTTGCCGTTTACAAAAAGCTCGCCTTCCACACCATCGGTGTAGCAATATACAGGGGTAATCTGTCCTTCCCTGCCCTTCCAGTTCCAGTGAGGGAGAAGATGGGTGGTATGCTGATGCTCATTCCAGCGGGCACGATACATATAATATCTATCCTTTGGAAGTCCGGCAAGGTCGCAGATACCGAAGTAGCTGCTGCGGCTTGGCCAGTAGGTATCGTATGGAGTCGGCTCGCCCAGATAGTCATAGCCCGTCCACACGAACTCTCCGATTACCCAACTGTGGTCATCCTGCATCTTCCAGTCATCATCCGGAAGATTACTCCAGGAGCAATACTCCGTGTCATAGCTAGAGCACTGACCATCGGCGTATGGATTGTTGTTGCTGGCACGCACCTCAACCGGGAACTTATACACGCCACGGGAACTGACGGTAGATGCTGTCTCTGAACCCAGGAGAAATCCCTGAGGCAACTGCTCGATATTCTTATAATATTTATGTACGCGATAGTTGAAGCCCGGAACGTCCATCACCTGGGCAAATCCACTCTTCAGGGCAGCCTCAGCCTTATCCATACCCTGGGTTACAGGGCGGGAAGGATCATACTGATGACAGATATCCTGCAGATGCTTGGCTATCTCCATACCCTCCTTGCTCCATTGCTCAGGAATCTCGTTACCGATACTCCACATAATGATGCTAGGATGGTTGCGATGGTGCTTCACCAGATTGGTCATATCCCTGTCGCTCCACTCCTTGAAGAACTTGGCGTAGCCATTCTTGCACTTAGGATAAATCCACATATCGAAGCTCTCAGCCATTACCATCATACCGAGAGAGTCGCAGATTTCCATCTGCATGGTAGAAGGCATGTTGTGGGCTGTACGGATGGCGTCGCAACCCATCTCCTTCATCGTCTTGATCTGACGGATGAGTGCCGCCTTGTTCTCTGCAGCTCCCAACGGACCGAGGTCGTGGTGCAGGCAGACACCCTTGATCTTGCGGGTAATGCCATTGAGCTGGAAACCATTATTCTTGGATACCGAGATGGTACGGATACCGGTCTTAAGCGTCTGGACATCAGCAACCTTCTTTCCTTCATATCGGGTTAACTTCACCTGATAGAGGTAAGGAGATTCCGGAGACCAGAGCTGAGGATTTGCTACCCTCAGGGTAGTCTTGATGGCTGGGGTTGCGCCAGAGATAGTCTGCTCGGCAACCTTTGTACCAGCCTCATCGAGCAAGGCGATGACCGTCTTGCCCGACTTACCGATTTTTCCTTCCAGCAGGGCGTTCACTTCCACTTCGGCTTCCTGCTTATCAGCTTTCAGGGTACGCACGAAGGTATCCCAGGTAGAGAAGTTCTCGTTACCGTAAAGTTCCACGGAAACCGGACGGTAAAGACCGCCGCCTGGATACCATCGGCTGCTTTCCTCTACATTGCTGAGATGAACCTCTACGAGATTCTTCTTTCCGCCAAACTGCACGTAAGGAGTAATGTCGATGCGGAAGGCATTGTAGCCGTAAGCCCATCTGCCAGCCTCCTTGCCATTCACCTTAACGATAGGCTGACTCATCGCACCATCAAAAACGAGGACAGCACGCTTGTAGCCCTTCGGCAACTGAAGATTCATCTTATACATACCCTCTCCAATCCAAGGGAGAGCTCCAGAGCGTCCCGACTTCTCGGTCTTCTCCTTTTCGCCATTCTGCTCGATAGCCACCATCTGCAGATCCCATTTCTTATCGAAAGGACCCGCGATAGCCCAGTCGTGAGGCACGGCTACCTGAGACCACACTTTGCCATCGCGGGAGAAATCCCACGATGGCAAATTTATTATTTTTCGGCTCTGCGCCTGGCACATGGTGGAGAGTGCCAGAGCGAGAGACATGAAAGCTATGCTTCTCTTGATCATATATATTATTTTCTATAGTTTGTTCTATATTCTATCTTCAGATTCGCTTCTATCGCTCCCAAAGGAAGCGAAGAAAGCCAACTTACCCGATTACTTGAAGGCATCGAGTGCAGCGGTTGGCTTGCCGCTGTTGTCGAAGGCTCCCTTGTCGTAGCCGTTCCAGCCGCTGTTGCATTCAGGCTCCCAGTAGAACACGCCCTCGCAGGTAGAGATTGCCTTGCAGCCATCCACCATCTTCTTGAGGAATGGAGCGGCATTCTCTGAATTCCACACCATACCAATCTCTGAGATGATGACATCGCAGTTGTATTTGCTGGAAAGGGTCTTGATGTTGCTGAGGCAGTTGTCAGAAACCTGCTCCCAGGTCTGGTCGGTAATCCAATCAGGATAGAGCGACATACCGATGACATCCCACTTGGCTCCATTCTGCTTCAAGCCATCAAACATCCAGGTATATTGACCGAGGTTGTTTCCCTTATCGAGATGCACAATCACCTTAGCCTCCGGATAAACCGCCTTGACGGCATCATAACCGGCATTGATATAAGCGGCAAAGTTTGCCATGTTCTTAGAGGCACGGCCTGTCACCTTCAGGGCAGCATCGCCATCCTCATCATTCCAGAGCATGCCATCGGTGGTCTCATTACCTACCTGTACCCACTCTACGTTAACGCCTCTTGCCTTCAAGGCATTGAGAACATCCTTGGTATGATCGGCAACCGCCTGCTTCATCTGCTCGAAGTCATAGTTCTTCCAGGCTGCAGGAATACCCTGCTTTCCTGGGTCAGCCCAGGTATCAGAGTAGTGGAAGTCTATCATCAGTCGCATACCGAGCTGCTGAGCTCGCCAAGCCTTGGCGATGACATCATCCTTGCCACACCAGCCACCTTCCGGGTTTACCCATACACGAAGGCGGATGGAGTTCATACCGAGGTCGCGGAGAAGCGCCATGCACTCCGTAGCCTTACCGTTGGCGTTATAGAACTTCTTTCCGTTCTGCTCCATCTCTGTAATCCAACTTACATCGGCTCCCTTGGCGAAGCCACTCATATCGTATGTCTTCTCCTTTTCGGGAGTGGTATTATCATCATTGCTGCAACTCGTGCCCGTAATAGAAAACAAGAGCGCTGTAGCCAGCAATATGGCTTTTCCTAAAATATTCTTCATTGTTATTCTGTCTTTAAGTTATTATTATAATGCAAAGATAATCAAATAAATGATTCGTTTACAATAAGGAAACTTACCCATGATGAATATTCTGCGCAACCGATTGCGCAGAATATTCATTAAGCTATTCATACTTCCATGTCATGGTGTTGAGATCGGCTGTAACCGTAAACTCAGTTTCACCATTTTCATCACCAAACCAGATATCCCAGGCACCATCGCCTGAAGTTAACTTGAACTGCTCACCATCGGCACCATACCAGGTCTGCTTGTCGTCCTTATTCTCTCCCACGAAGATGAAGCGGAAGTTCTCCCAGGAAGTTGGCTTGTACTTGCAGGTATAAACACCATCGCTCACTTTATTCATCACGGCAAGAAGGGTGTTACCATCCTTGCTGAACATGCAGAGAGTATTGCTAGCCTCTGGCTCAGGAGCAGTCTGGTTGCCTGACTCGATAGAGTAAGTCAGGTCGCTGTTCTCACCTACCTTCACGGTAACAGTATAAGTACCCGCCTTGGCAATGTTCACGCTGCCAGCAGTTGCGGCAGCTGTCATCTTGCCATCAGCAAGAGTGTAGTTCATTGTCTTGACTACGGCTGCAGCATCATCAGTTGCGGTTGCCTTGCTGTACTCTGCACCAGTAGCAACAATACTGATAGGTGTATTATCAGCAGAGGTTGTAATCACCTTGGTCCAGGCATAGTTAGGAGCATCATAGGTCATGTCCTCACCATTCAGTTGCATCGCCTTGATGTAGGTTGGCTTGAACTCCTTAGCCTTTGTATCTACCACAGTATAATAAATACCAGTCTGACCAGGGAACCAGAAGTTCCATGCCGACTCTGTATTATCCATTTCATATACATGTCCATCCTGTCCTACGTTACCCCAAATGGTTCCATCATTCTCCTTACCCCAGAAGTTGAGCCAGGAAGAAGCATTCATATATCCTGTGTAGATACCATCCTCGTCTGGAGAATAGAGAGAGGTCAGCACCTTGTTCTTATCCGCATTCCAGATGGTCATCTTGTCCATGTGTATAATATAAGGTGTAACGTTCACCTGGCACACATTGCTGTAAGCAGCATCTAGATTGTTGCCCATCTGACTCTTGATGCGGAAATAGAGAGGCGCACTCTGACCCGGAGTCGTTCCCAAATCCTTGGCAAGGGTGTTGAGATCAGCACCGGTGAAAGCCTTGGAGAGATCGGTTACAGAATACTCCTTTACCGTAGCAAAGCTCTCAGAAGAAGATGCCTGCAGATAGGTTTTCAACACACCGTTGCCCGCAGGCTTGGTCTCGTCGCTCGAAAGCAAGGTAGGATTCTTCCAAGCCATCGAGAGTACGATGCCCTTCGTATTGTCAACAGACAGGACCACATCGCTGGCCGATGCCATCAGATCGGATGCCTTGAAGCCATCCAGATATATCTTGTCGCCACTCTCGTCGCAACTCACCAGGGCGGTGAGTGCGCAGAGAAGCATCATCAGGTTTCTAAATATCTTTTTCATTCTTTTATCCTATTAATAGTTGTCGTTATGAAGATTTGGATTGGCGGTAAGCTCGGTGTTAGGGATTGGATAGATGTTGTACTTGCTGTCAACAGCCTGTCCATCGTGGGTGCCACCCTTCCACTGCCAGATATACTTGCTGGTAGTGAACTCGCCGAAGCGAATCAGGTCGGTGCGGCGATAACCCTCATGATAAAGCTCACGGGCACGCTCATCGAGAATGAACTGCAGGAACTCATCATCGTTGGCAAAGTTGTTAGCCCATACATCGGTATTACCTGCACGCTCGCGGAGAAGGTTGATCCAATAGATAGCTCCCTGCTTGCGGGAAGCGATAACCTCTGGATCAGCGGCATCAGTCTTTCCTTCTGGCCATGGGTCCCAACTTGAACCCTGGGTACGAGCCACGCACTCGGCATACATCAGATAGACATCAGCCAAGCGGAAGAGAGGATAGTCTGTTTCTACACCATCATTGGCAGTATTGGATGCAGTAGTTCCATCGTCCTTCAGGTTACTCCATTTCTCTGAGAGATAACCGGTGGTTTCATCGGTCATGCTGGTTACATCCTTGCTCTGACCATTAGTGAAGAACTTGCAGCGCTTGTCGCCACCTCCATCAATATCGGTCTGGGTAAACTTATCCACGAACTCCGGACGGAGACGGAACTCGCTCCAGCCATTGGTGACACCGAAGTCGGCAACATTCTGGTTGGCATTCGACATACTCAACTGTCCACACACCAAGTAAGTGGAAGAACCCCAGCTTACGGTATGCTCTGCACTTACCGGCAAGGCGAAGATAATCTCGTTGGTACGCTTGTCGTTATCAGCATTGAAGAGCTTGCTGTAATCAGACTCGAGAGAGTAACCCATGTTCATCACCTTCTCGCAAGCCTCCTTGCACTCGGCATACTTGGCAACGCCGGTATAAACCTCGCTGTTCAGATAAAGCTTGGCAAGCAGGGTATAGGCAGCACCCTGAGAAGCCTGACCGTAAGGACAGGTGGATGCAGGAAGCATATCGCCTACGCAATCCTTCAACTCACTCTCGATATAATCGAAAGTTTGCTGTGGAGTATAACGAGGAGGAATGTAGCTGCCCACAGGGTCGTTCTCTGTCACCATCGGAATATTGCGATAGAAATCGAGCGCATGGTAATAGAACAGAGCGCGCATGAAACGGACTTCTGCCTTATACTCCTTCATCTTCTCTGCATCAGCACCCGAGAAATTGGCATTATTGGCATTGCGGAGGAACTCGTTGCAGAGGGCGATGTTGTAATAGATACGATAGTACATATCTGATACCCAAGCATCGTTGGCATCCCATGAAAGATAGGTCAGGCCGGTGGTCTGCTCACCTGTCAGCCAGGTGGAGGCAAATTCATCGGTACCACACTCCTGCATATTGATAAACATACGCATGTAGTCGAAACCACTGCCGCTGTTCAATACAGAAGACATATCCTTGTTATCGCCACCCTTACCCTGACCACTGGTCACCATGGCAGCATAAATCTTACCCAGCACAGCCTCATAATTGGCAAGCGAGGTATAAACATCCTTAGAGGTTGTCTCCGTCTGAGGATATTGGTCGAGGTCGGATACACAGCTGGTAGCGCTGGTCAGCACTGCTGTTCCCAACATCATACTATATAATATATTCTTAAGTTTCATTGTTATCAATTTTGATTGTTAGAACTGAAGTCCGAGGCTTACTGAGTAAGTGCGAGGACGTGGATAGAACGAGTTGTCCATTCCGTTTGGCACCTCAGGGTCTGTGCCTGAGTAACCGGTAATGGTGAATACATTCTGTACCATCGCTGATACGGTGAGTGAAGCCCACTTGTTGATTTTACCTATGTTGTAGCTCAAGCTCAGGTTGTCGAGCTTCAGGAACGAAGCATTCTCTACGTAGTAATCTGAAAGATACTGACGGGTCTTGAAACCGGTCTTCAGGAAGCTGGCGTTGAGGTTATTGAGCTGTGAGTTGTTGTAGCTCACGGTCTCCCATGCACCAGTGCTCATACCCATGCCATTATATACGTAGTTGTCGATGTTGGCACGGAAGCTCATACCGAGAGTCAGCTGCTTGTATCTCAGAGATGTGCTCAAACCCATGATGTACTTAGGGGCTGGAGAATGATAGCGGTAGAGATCGCCATCATTGATTTCGCCATCACCATTCAAGTCTGCGTAAGCGCCCTCGATCGGCTTGCCCGTCTCTGAATCGTAGAGCTGATGATATACATAGAACATATATGGCTCATATCCCTCGGAGAGTACCTGGAACTGGTAAGCATCGATAGATGGACCTACCTTCACATTGGTCTGACTTCCACCCTGGGTAAGAGAAAGGTTCTTCACCTTCATGTTCTGCCAGGTGAAGTTGTAGCTCAGATTCCACTCCCAGTCCTTGGTCTGGACAGGAGTTGCATTCAGGGAAACCTCGATACCCTTGCTATCTACATTACCTACATTGGTAAGGATAGTCTTTGAGAAGTTGGTACCTGCTGCTGTAGGAACAGAAGCCAGCAAATCCTTGGTCTTGCGGGTATAGAAATCGATGGCACCACCGATACGACCATTCAGGAATCCGAAATCAAGACCGAAGTTCCAGGAGGTTGTAGTCTCCCACTTCAAGTCTGATACGTATGCCTCAGGACGATAAGTTGTAATATACTGTCCGTTGATGAGTGCCTCGGCACCTGTTACACTGGATGTATAGACCGGAAGATAGTTGTAGTTGCCGATACCTTCCTGCTGACCGGTTACACCATAGCTGGCACGGAGTTTCAGGTTAGAGACTACCTTGTTGTCCTTCAACCAAGGCTCCTCTGTCAAGGTCCATCCCAAAGCTACAGATGGGAAGGTACCCCAACGGGTATCCTTAGAGAAACGGGAAGATGCATCGCGACGGACTGTAGCAGTCAGGAGATATTTTCCATCGAAGGAATAATTGACACGACCATAGTATGACAACATCACGTGGCGGTAATCAGAAGCCTTCACGGTAGAAAGGGTTGTACCAGCCGCACTCTTGGTATAATAAAGAGGTGTAGAGCTCTTCCAGTACTGATAGTCGTAACCAGCAGTCAGATCCACATTGCTCTTGATATTCTCGAAATACTTTGCATAGTTGGCATAGAGGGTAAGCAGACGGTTCTCGTTCTTCTGAGGTCCATACTTGTAATCGCTACCGCTCAAGGACTCATCCTTGTTGAATGACTGTGCTGCGTAGCCAGGAACATAGATGGTACCATCACCCTTGGCATAATCAGCACCAATGGTAGCATGGAGCTTGAGGTCTGGTAGGAAATGAACCTTGTAATCTACATCCATCGAACCGATGAAACGGCTCACCTTACTCTTTGAATCATAAAGATCCACCAGACCACGTGGGTTTCTTACACCCGCATTTACCGGATAGCCATCAGCATCGAGAGCCTCATTGAAACCACCATAGCTGTTATTACCTGAATATACAGGAATGGTTGGGTTGAATGTTGCGGCAGCCCATACTGCACCACCATTGTTGAAAGAGTTGTTATTGAGTGTACCCTTGGCATTGATGGTCAACTTCAGGTGATCCTGGAAGAAGCTAGGAGTCAAGACCACGTTACCAGTCCAGCGCTCCACATTGTCCTTACGCACCAGACCACTCTGGTTGTAATATCCGGCAGAAACACGGAAAGGCAAATACTTACCGATGCTTCCGCTCAAGCTGAGGTTGTTATCAGTACCGAAAGCTGTGCGATAAACCTCGTCGTTCCAATCGGTATTGGCATTGCCGAGCAATGACTTCTGGTTATCTGTACCATACTGATTGATGACATTCACGAAATCATCGTGGTCCAACATATCCACCATCTGTGCACGGGTCTGCATACTGTTGGTAGTATTGAAGTTCACTTTCAAACCGCCCTGCTGTCCCTTCTTGGTGGTAATGATGATGACACCATTGGATGCACGGGAACCGTAGATGGCGGTAGAAGAAGCATCCTTCAATACAGTCATGCTCTCGATATCAGAAGGGTTGATCATACTGAGGAAGTTGCTGCTGTTACCAGAGATACCGCCCTGCTCCAATGGCACACCATCGAGCACGATAAGCGGGTCGTTGCTGGCATTCAGAGAAGCACCACCACGTACACGGATGGTACTACCTGCTGAGGCAGAACCACTGTTGGACATGATCTGTACTCCGGAAACCTTACCATTGATCAACTGCTCTGGAGATGAAACAAGACCCTTGTTGAAGTCCTTTGCCTTCACCGTAGCCACGGAACCCGTCAGGTCGCTCTTGCGCGCTGTACCATAACCGATGACCACGACATCGGCAAGCGCCTTGCTATCCGATTCGAGTTTCACCTTCATATTTTCAGAAATAGCCAGTATCTTATCTATATAACCTATATAAGATACCTTGATCTTCTTGGCAGAAGAAGATACTTGAAGACTGAAGTTACCGTCGAAATCAGTAACCGTACCACCCTTTTCGCCTTCCACCGTAACAGTGGCACCGATAAGAGCCTCACCATTTTGAGCATCTGTCACCTCACCTTTGACGGTGCGAGTCTGCGCAAAAAGCTGCAAACATCCCATGAGTAACAAAGCTGCGAGAAGGATACCTCTCTTTCTTACTTTACTAAAGATTGCATTCATTTGCCTAGTTGTTTAATCAGGTTATTATTTGATCTAACATTTTGTTGTGGTTGCAAAAGTATCAAATACAATCAAAAGTACAAGACTGAAAATTGCCAAAAGAAAACAAAAAACGGACAAGAAACCAGAATATGTCTGGTTTTGTCCGTTTTGTAATATATATCAGTCCATAATTCATTCCACACCCATTACTTTCACAACACCCGACTCGTATGAATCCAGGATAAGGCTTGGCTACCTCATAAGCATCGAAACTTGCAGGATTGTCAGCGTAAGTAATATAACTGATCAGTTCCCTGCAGAGAACTCACGATTGGGCGCTTCACTGCCTCGAAGTAGTTAGACTCCATGAAAATATTTGAACCCGAACAACTTTTATACGAAAACGTTATCATAGATCAGGAAATTAACAAAAAAAAGCTGAATCTTGTTACGAAGATTCAGCTTCAATAGAAGTGGTACCACCAGGAATCGAACCGGGGACACAAGGATTTTCAGTCCTTTGCTCTACCAACTGAGCTATGGCACCAACTATGAATAACAAACGATTTCTCATTTGCGGGTGCAAAGGTACACATTTTTTTTGGTTCCAACAAATTTTTTCAAGAAAATCTTTCCCAAAAGTGAAAAAAAATGCATTTTTATTTTGTTTTGTCCCAATTTTCATGTACCTTTGCATCGTCATTCTGTAAAAAACAGTAAATCGGCATCGGGATTTAGCGCAGTTGGTAGCGCACGTCGTTCGGGACGATGAGGTCGCTGGTTCGAGTCCAGTAATCCCGACCTATATAAACCAACAGAATGGTGTATGATATTAAGAGACTTATTTTACCTGCAACGGAATGATCGCGATGCCTTACTGGCGATCATAATAGCTATGACTGTTTTAATGGGACTCATTTTTCTTTTCAATAGGGAACCATCAGAAACAGCCCAGAAAGACAACGACTCTATTCAAACTTACCGGACAGAACATGCCACTAGTCAGAATCCTGTATATTATAAAGAAGGATATCAAATCAAAGAGGCTTTTCCATTCGATCCGAACACGGCAGATTCTGTCCAATTCAAACGTCTTGGTCTGCAAGCTTGGCAAATAAGAAGCATTCTTCATTACCGTGCCAAAGGAGGTGTATATAGTAGACCTTCCGATTTTGCACGTGTCTATGGTATGACGAAAAGACAATACGAGGCCTTGGCACCATTCATAAGAATAGCAGATGACTACAAGCCTGCTTCCGATTTTTACAGAAACGAGCCATACCGTCAGCAGAAACGATACAACAGACCTGATATAACTGCAACCACCCGTTCTACAACACCGGAAAACGAAAAAGTATACAGTTATCCACACAAGCTGAACCCAGGACAACACATTAATATAAATACAGCCGATACTACCGAACTGCAGAAGATACCGGGAATTGGCAGTTATTATGCCAAAATGATTATAAGATACAGAGACCGTCTAGGTGGATTCGCTGCTGCCGAACAGTTGAACGAAATAGAAGGCATTCCAGAATCTGCCTTGGCGTTTATCCACATAGATGCCAACCATATCCATAAGCTTGACATCAACAAGCTCAACCTCAACCAGCTCCGCCAACATCCATATCTCAACTTCTATCAAGCCAAGGAAATCTGTGACTACCGCCGACAGAGAGGTCCGATAAAAAGTCTGGAAGAGCTGAAACTATTAAAGGATTTTCCACCAGCCGAAATAGAAAGACTTACGCCTTATATCTCTTTTTAACGGAACATCTCACCTTAAAACTATATGTCTCTTTCTAAAGAAGAAAAAGCCAAATGCACTATGCCTGATAGCGCATTTGGCTTTATATATAATAGGTATCAGATAACACCAAACTGATGCAAGAAGATGAGCAGAATGCAGATTGGACTGACGAAACGAATCATGAAGAGGAAGACGGGGAACAACTTACCGCTCACCGTGCCCCAATTCGTAAACTCATCACGCACTATCTTCTTCGGTACATACCAACCCAGGAACAGACAGGTGACAATCGAAGCAAGCGGCATCAACAGCTGCGCCGTGAAATTGTCACAATTCGTAAGGAAATCCTTACCAAAGAATCCCAATCCAGGAACTGCTCCCTGAGAAAGAGAACAGAATACGGCAATGATGCTGCAGGTAATGGTCTCTATCCACGCACCCTTGGCACGGGTAATCTTGCGTTCCTCATAAATCATCGCCGTACCAATCTCGTGCATGGAAATCGTAGAGGTCAAAGCTGCCAATACCAACAATGCATAGAACAATACTGAAATGATGTAGCTCACCACTGGCATATCGCCAAATGCCTGCTGGAACACATTAGGCAAGGTGATAAAGATGAGTGACGGACCACTATCAGGCTGCACACCTACCGAAAAGGCTGCCGGGAATATCATCAAGCCTGCCAATACTGCAATAAGTGTGTCGATAACAACTATCTGACTTGCCGATTTCAAGAGATTGGTCTGGCGGCTGAAGTAAGATGCGTATGTACACAGACAAGCCGTACCCAAACTCAAAGAGAAGAAAGCCTGCCCCAAGGCTTCGAGCAATACGTTCTCATCAACCTTTGAGAAATCAGGATGAAACAGGAACTGCACGCCCTTCATTGCTCCCGGCAAAGAACAGGAAGCTATTACGATGACAACCAGCAGCACGAAAAGCAGCGGCATCAATATCTTGGAAGCTTTCTCGATACCATTGCGAACACCTCTTACCACCACTGCATGAGTAAGCAGGATGAAACCTACAGCCCATAAGGTAGGACGAATAGGATCGGAAGCAAACGTCTGGAAGTAGGTCTTCACATACTCCGGATCGCCATGCACACCACCCATGATGCTGGCATAGAGATATTGCAGACACCAGCCTGCCACCACGGCATAGAAGCCAAGGATAATCATGGAGGTGATGACGCCCATCAAGCCTACGGTTCCCCAAGCCTTGTTCTTACCCAAATTACTATAAGCCCGCGCTGCATTGGAAGCCGAATGGCGACCAATAATAAACTCGCTCATCATGCCAGGCAAACCCAACAGGATGATACAAACCAGATAGATAAGGATGAAGGCGGCACCTCCATTCTGACCTGCCATATAAGGAAAACGCCAAACATTACCCAAACCGACAGCTGAGCCGGCTGTAGCAAGAATGACGCCCAATTTACTTCCGAAATTTCCTCTAGTCTCCATTGTTTTTAATGTTTAATGGTGAGTATTCAATGCTTACTGATAAAACACGACATACTACACCTTATTATATATATAGCTTATCCCAATACTCCGAACTGATTCAGGAATACCAGGAAGATAAGGATTGGACACACAAACTTGATCAGGAAAAGGTAGACATTGAAAACCTTTCCCTTCAGGGTTCCCCAGTTGGTGAATTCATCCTGCACCACCTTCTTCGGCACATACCATCCCAAGAACAGACAGGTAAGGAGACCTGCTGTAGGCAGGAACAGCTGACCCGTTACGAAGTCGAACCATTCGAACAAGGTCTTGCCACAGAACGACAACTTATCTGTAGCCCCCAAAGAAAGCGAACAGAATGCACCAATGATGGCACAAGATACCGTAACAATCATAGCACCCTTCTTTCTGTCAATCTTCAACTCCTCATAGAAGAAAGAAGTATTCACCTCGTGAAGCGACATCAGGGATGTCAATGCTGCCACAGAAAGAAGTACATAGAACATCAAGGAGATAATCCATCCCAATACCGGCATTGATGCAAACGCCTCGTTAAAGACATTTGGCAGGGTGATGAAGATAAGCGAAGGACCACTATCCGGTGATATTCCTACAGAGAATGCTGCAGGGAAAATCATCAATCCTGCAAGAACAGCCACCATCAAGTCGATGGCAGAAATCTGAATTGCAGATTTCAGGAGATTGGTCTGACGACTGAAATAAGATGCATAGGTACAGATGCAACCCATACCGATGCTCATGGAATAGAACGACTGTCCCAAGGCATTGAGGAATACATTCCTATCCACTTTTCCGAAATCAGGCTTCAACAGGAATTCTATTCCCTTTCCGGCATCCGGCAACAGACAGGATGCCACCACGATAATAAGAAGCAGGATAAACAGAAGCGGCATCATTACCTTGGATGCCTTCTCGATACCTCCACGGACACCATGGATAATCACAAAGTGACAAATCAGGAAGATTGCCACCGTCCACATCACCGGACGAATTGGATCGGCAGAAAACTCCTTGAAGTAATTTGCCACAAAAGTAGGGTCGCCATGCAGTTCGCCCATGATGCTGGCATAAACATACTGCAAGCACCATCCCGAAACCACCGCATAGTAACCGGTAATCAGGAAACCCGTGAGCACTTCCAGATAGCCCACCCACTTCCAAGCCGTACCATTGGCAAGCTTGGTATAGGCACGTGCCGTATTGGAGGCACCATGACGACCGATAATAAACTCTGAAATCATACATGGGATGCCCAACAGAAGAACACTTCCTATGTAAACCAGGATAAAGGCTGCGCCACCTTCCTGACCAGCCATATAAGGGAAGCGCCATACGTTACCTAAACCTACGGCGCCACCAGCTGTAGCAAGTATCATTCCTATCTTGCTACCAAAACTTCCTCTATTTGATTCTGCCATTTTCTTGTCTTTCTCTTACTAATTTCTTAACGTTTCATATTATTGACTGCAAAATTATAAAATAATTCCGAGATATATGCAACATTTGAAAGCAAAAGTATAAAATTAGTAATATTTATGCAACTTTTCGTACATTTTCAAGAGAAAAAGGCTTTAAAATGCTTTTCTAACGATATTCTTCCGGCAAAGTATCACGCCATTTCGAGAAAGGATTTCCAAGAAGATGAGAATTGTAGAAGCGTTTATCGCCTGTTACCTCCATACCGATGAAGGCAGGCTTCTCATATTCTTCCGTCTCACTTCCCAGTTCCACTTCTGCCATCACCAAACCATCATTATCACCGTAGAATTCATCTACTTCGAAGGTATGGTCTCCACTCCTGACAAGATAGCGGCGCTTATCGATGACTCCCCCCTGACAGAGTTGCAGAAGATGCTGCGCCTCGTCCATGGTTATTTCCTTTTCAAATTCATAACGGGTCATACCACCGTTTACCGACTTACCTTTAATCGTGAGATAAGCCTTCTCGTCTCTCGTGCGAACTCGCACCGTAGCCCCTTCAGCCGGAATATACCCCTGCTGAATATGACTAGAAGAAAAGGCGGCGCTTTTATAAGCGTCGCCCTTCTTAACGAGGAATTTTCTTTCTATTTCCAATCCACTCATTTTCTTATACCTTTAACTTTAAGCTGAAAGCCACATTGTATAAATCATGAAGAGGATACCCAAGATGATCAATCCTCCAAAAATCCATTTCACTACTTTGTCTGCTTTTGCAGCCTGTTTCTTCTGGTAAGCTTCATGCTTAGCTCTTCTTAAATCTTTATTTCCACCCATAGTTATATATTTTTTAGGTTATTATTGTTCTTCATCATTCGTAGGGAACTCCATCAGATATGCCTTGATGAAATCATCTATCTTACCATCCATCACGCCATCAACATCCGATGTCTGATAGTTGGTACGATGATCTTTCACACGACGGTCGTCGAAGACATAACTTCTAATCTGGCTTCCCCACTCTATCTTCTTCTTGCCGGCCTCAATCTTAGCCTTAGCCTCCAGACGCTTCTTCATGGCGCGGTCGTAGAGTTGACTCTTCAAGAGCAACAGGGCTTTGGCACGGTTCTTTGGCTGGTCACGGGTTTCGGTGTTCTCGATGAGGATTTCCTCTTCCTCGCCTGTATCTGGATCTGTATACCAATAACGCAGACGGACACCGGATTCAACCTTATTCACATTCTGACCACCGGCACCACTCGAACGGAAGGTATCCCAGGAGAGCTTGGCTGGGTCGACATATACCTCGATGGTATCATCTACCAACGGAGTTACGAAGACACTGGCGAAACTGGTCATTCGCTTGCCCTGGGCATTGAAAGGAGAAACACGCACCAGTCGGTGCACACCATTCTCGCTCTTCAGATAGCCATAAGCGTACTCGCCGCCCTCGATGGTCATGGTAACGCTCTTGATACCAGCCTCATCGCCTTCCTGCATATCGGTGATGGTTACCTTATAGCCATGAGCCTCAGCCCAGCGCATATACATACGCATCAGCATCTGCGCCCAGTCCTGGCTCTCGGTACCACCGGCACCGGAATTGATCTTGAGTACGCAGTCCATCGGATCTTCCTTCTGGCGAAGCATGTTCTTCAACTCCAGGTCTTCGATGGCTTTGATCGCCTTGGCATAATCGGCATCCACCTCTTCCTCGGTTACCATTTCATCTTTATAGAAGTCGAACGCCAGCTTCAACTCGTCGGCATAAAGACGTACAGTCTTATAACCGTCGAGCCACTTCTGGATACCTTTCACCTTCTTCATCTGCTCCTGAGCATACTTCGGGTCTTCCCAAAAGTCAGGAGCCTGAGTGCGGAGCTGCTCCTCTTCAAATTCTACTTTCTTCTGGTCTATATTGAGATAGCGATGCAGAGCGTCAGCTCTGTCCATCACATCTTTCAACTGGTCAGCTGTAATCATTAACTTTGAACTTTGAATTTTGAACTTTGAACTTTATGTTTACTTTGAACTTCATCTTTATCCCCTCCAACTATATGATAAGAGTCATCATCATAAAGAGTTATCATAAAGTTCAAAGTAAAACCATTACTCCTCATACATCTTGTCAATCTCCGCCTTGTAGTTCTTATTGATGATAGGGCGGCGAATCTTCAAGGTGTTGGTCAGCTCGCCCGACTCCATAGAGAAGTGGTGAGCCAGGAGGGTGATACGCTTAATCTGCTCATAATAAGCCAGGTGCTGCTGAAGAATCTTGATGCGGTCCATCAGCATCTTCTGCACCTTCTCGTTGGCACACAGGTCCTCACGGCAAGTGAAGGCGATGTGATGCTCACGCGCCCAGTCCTCCACGAGGCGGAACTCAGGCACAACGAGGGCTGATACGAACTTGCGCTGGTCGGCGATAACGGCAACCTGGTCGATGAACTTATCTACCAGGAGCAACGATTCTACCTGCTGAGGAGCGATATACTTACCATTCGATGTCTTGAACAGGTCCTTGATACGCTCGGTGAGAAAAAGCTCGCCATCCTTCAAGTAGCCGGCATCACCGGTATGGAAGAATCCATCCTTGTCGAATGCCTTCGCATTGGTGGTATCACGATGATAATATCCCGGAGTGATGGTAGGGCCCTTGAGAAGCACCTCATTATCCTCACCTATCTTTACCTGAATGCAGGAGATTGGACGACCCACCGAACCCAGACTGCGTTTCTTGTCAGAATGATCACAAGATACGGTGGCAAGGCTCTCGGTCAAACCATATCCCACCACCATATTGATACCGATGGCATGTACAAACTCCTCTACTTCCGGACTCACGTAAGCACCCGCTGTAGGGAAGATATTCGGTTTTTCCAGGCCCAACTGCTTGCGAACCATGCTCAGGACAGTCTTGTTGATAATTCTATATTCCAACTCCAGAGCCAAAGGAGGACGCATGCAGTTGGCAATATACTCGATGTTACGTTTCTTACCTACCGCCAAGGCATGATAGAAGAGCTTCTTCTGGACAGAACCGGCATCATCCATCTTAGCCTTTACAGCGATATAAACCTTCTCCCAGAAACGTGGCACACTACACATACAGGTAGGATGCATCTCTCGCATACTCTCCTGAATTTCATGAGGATAAGTATTGATGATGAGTTCGGCACCTTCGCTCAAGCAGAGATATGCCCATCCACGTTCAAAGATATGGGTGAATGGAAGGAAATCGATGACACGGTCCTTGTCGGTAACAGGAATGCACTCATCGTTTGCCTTCAAAGCAGCATAATACTGGCTATAGGTCAGCATCACGCCCTTGCTATCTCCAGTTGTTCCACTGGTATAGAGAATATTAGCCAAGTCATCCATACTTGCCTGCTTGTAGAGTTCCTCTACCTCCGTCTGACGAGGGAGATTCTCTCCCAGCTTCAGGAAGTCCTTGAAATAGAGAGCAGCAGGATCGTGGGTACTGATGCGCACGCTTGAATCGAAGATGATGATACGTTCCAGAGATGGACAGAGGGCAAAGATACGATGAGCCTTGTCATACTGCTCCTGTTCGCCTACAAAGAGGAAGCGAATCTGCGCATCATTAATCATATATTGAATCTGCTGCTCGCTGCTGTTGGCATAGAAAGGCACAGAGGTAACTCTGATACCGTACGCACCGAAGTCGGTGTACAGATAATGCACACAGTTCTGCGAGAAGACAGCGATTTTGTCAAGAGGTTTAGCCCCAAGATTCAGGAGGGCATTGCTCACTTGTTTCACTCTTAGCGAGAAGAGATTAAATGAAACCGTTTGCCACTGGTCACTACCAAACTTTCTGAAGGTAAGCGCTGGCTTATCTCCCCATTTCTTAGCTAGGTCGTGAATCAGTACCGAAAGATGACTATTAATTTGCATAAGCTTATATTTATATTCTGATGCAAAGATAATAGAATTTGTTAAGAACACAAAATAAAAAGATATTTTTTCCACTTTATCTGCTCTTTTTTTCGTATCTTTGCCCCAAAATCAAAAAATAGAGAGATTATGATGCTACAAGAAGAATATGTAAGCGATGCCGTGGATTTGCTGAAAAAGCTCATCGCCACCCCATCGGTAAGCAGAAACGAGAAGGATGCTGCCGACATCATGGAGCAGACCATCCGCAAATATGGTTTCGAACCTCATCGTGAGGCGAACAACATCTGGATTATCGACCCTCATTACGATGAGAGCCGACCTACCCTACTGCTCAACGCTCACATCGATACCGTGAAGCCTGTGGCTTCATGGACACACAACCCGTTTTCACCGGATGTAGAAGAGGGTGTACTTTACGGCTTGGGCAGCAACGATTGCGGCGGCGGACTCTGTTCGCTCCTCCAGATATTCAGAATGCTGACCGCAAAGCCTCAGCAGTATAATCTTATCTATCTGGCATCCGCCGAAGAAGAGGTGTCGGGAAAGGATGGCATTACCCGTGCCCTGCCTTTGCTTCCGCATATCGACCTTGCCATCGTAGGTGAACCTACCGGCATGAACCCGGCTGTTGCCGAAAAGGGACTGATGGTGCTGGATGTGATTGCTCACGGAAAGAGCGGTCATGCTGCCCGCAACGAGGGAGTAAACGCTATCTACGAGGCATTGGATGATATGCGATGGATTCGTGACTATAAGTTTGAGAAGGTAAGCGAGTTCCTGGGACCTACCAAGATGACGCTTACAGTAGTGAATGCCGGAACCCAGCACAATGTGATTCCGGATAAGTGTACGATGCTTGTGGATATCCGCACCAACGAGTTTTACGACAACGAGGAGGTTTACAAGTTTATCTGCCAGCACCTGAAGAGCGAGGTAAAGGCTCACAGTTTCCGTTTGAAGTCATCCCGCATCGACCCGGCACATCCTCTTATCAGGAAATGTGTAGCCATGGGCATGAAGCCATTCGGCAGTCCTACCTTGAGCGACCAGGCTCTGATGCACTTCCCTTCGTTCAAACTGGGTCCTGGCGAGTCCTCCCGTTCCCATTCAGCCGATGAATTTATCAAAATAAGCGAGATTTCGGATGCTGTAGCTAAATACCGGGAACTCTTGGATGGAGCCAGCATCTGAAAGAGACATTCGTTCTGACTACAATACTGAGTACACTACAAAAAGTCCGTAAACTTTTGAGTATTAATAACTTATTTAATAATCGTCTCGTTTTAACGGGATACTAGTGGTCTAGCTTATGGATTTCCTCCGCTAAATTGAGTGTCTTTACAGCTTCAGTTCGGCTCATGATACGGCCAGCTCCATGGGAGCAGCTCATGAAACTAAGAGGATTGCCAAGGTCTTCCACGATATATGAACTCGTTCTTTGTGAACCAGGTATGATACCAACTTCACCTTCTCGGGCACTTGTTGCTCCCTTTCGGTGTATGATACAATTCTCACCAAAATGGGATTCCCAATTGGCTAGGCAACTGGATTGCAGCAGCAAGATCTCTTCATCCTCTTTCGGGCACTTGCTTTCACTCCCACTTTTATTATAAGGCGTCTTATGGTAAACAGAATGTTTGCAGTACACCCTATTGAGAAGAATCCATGCTGAGATTTGGTTACGCCCAGACTTTGGAAACTTTTGAGGAGGTAGTGGATCAATTACCTATGAGACTTCTGGTTTCCCTAGGCAATGCAGCAGAGATTTACTTTGATGAGGACGCTATACGCTCCATACAGACAATTACCGGGCTTAGAAAGACCATCAATCACAACAAGCTGCTTGCCCTGTATTCATGTGAGGAACGGCAGCAGATGGTGGATGCTGTATATGCCATGTACAAGCATGCCAAGCTCAAACGCTTCCAGACAACAGAGACAGAAAGCAAGAGCATCTACATTGCACCCGAACTATTTGACATACCAATCAATGTGGGTGACCGTTCTTCTACCATACAGGATACCAGCTGTGCCTTGATAGGTATTACTCTCCTGCTAGCCATTATCATAGTTATCAAATCAAAGGCAAGCACCTAATTGCAGCTTCAAGTCCAAGCTTCCCTTGAAAAGGATGCCATGAATACCCACATGATTGGCTCCTTCTACATTCGCGGCCTATCATCAATGAAAATGCTCTCCGAAGCCTGGAGGTGATAGCGATTTAATAATAGCTGATAAATCTCCAGATTCGGTTTCACCATCTTCTTTTCCCCACTTACTACAATCCCATCAAACATGTCGAAAAGGCGGGCATGTACCTTCTTGACAATTGGAAAAGTCTCATGAGACCAGTTGGTAAGACAGTATAGACGATATCTTCTTTGCTTCAGTTCACACATGATCTCAGAGATGCCAGGGATTTCACCACCATCCATATCTTTGTAACAGTACCAGTAGGCAACGATGTAAGGAGCATACTTGGGATAAGCCTGTTTTAAATCAAAGAGACATTCATCTATAGGCTTACCCAAGTCTGTCTGATCATTCCATTCATTGGTGACCACATGATCGATTATCCACTTAGCCTTCTCCCTGTCACCATGGAACAGAGTGGTATAAAGGTTCATGCGCATCCAGTTCACCAATACACTTCCTACATCGAAGACGATATTCTTGTATCTACTCATAGCTGTCTTATTCTTTAAACATTCACATAGAAAAATTCAGGCTGCTTAGGTTCCGAATACGCTTTCTCGAATTTCCAGCTGACAGCCTTATACAACAGGGCACCGAAAAGTCGGGCATGCTCAGGACAGACCACGACACAGCGTCCGCAAGAGATGCATTTCTTTTCGTTGGTCTTGTAGGGTTCCCCCATAGTGATGGCTCCGACAGGGCACATTTTCACACAAGCATGGCAGGATGTACATTTTCCCCTACTCCCTTTTGGATGCAGAGGAATAGGCTTGGTATCACGATAAGGGCGATTTCCCTTTACCATCAGTCGGCTGACTGCTGACATCTTTGGTATCTGGAGTAGAAGTTCCCTACTCTTTGAAGCAAAATCATGGAGTTGCTCCATATCATCCGCATTAGGTCTTCCTTCTGCTATCTTGGGAAATATGGAATGCTGGGCTATGACAGCAGCCGCAGAAAGTAACTTGAAGCCATGGGATTCCACCAGGTCCTTCAGCTCTATGAGCGTATCATCTCTATGAGCGTATCATCGTAGGCTCTGTTACCATAGACTGATACGATGAAGGCTGGGGTATTGTTTCCCAGAAAACGTCTCAATGAACGAACTGCCATTTCCGGGACTCTACCAGCATAGGAAGGTACGCCCACTATCAGCAGATCGCCATCACTTCCCAGCGAGACATCATCCTTCAGCACGTCTGAGGTAATGTCATACTCAATGACAGGCTTCTGAAACTGGGATGCTATCTCACGAACGATACGTTTGGTGGAGAAAGTGACACTAAAATAGGCCAAATGGATATTCTTAATGTACATAATGTCTTTGGTTTCTTTTTGTTGGATGCAAAGTTACTATTTTTAGGCGAAACCAGCGAGTGATTTCTAGAATTTTGTTATCTTTGCAGAAGATTTGCTGCACTCGGCATCATATTGACGAGGATTTTTGAAATAACAAAGGAACATACAATGATAGATACAAGACTGAAAGTTTTCAGAAGTGTGGCTACACTCCTGAGTTTCACTAAGGCTGCCAACGAACTGTTCATCAGTCAGCCTGCCATCAGCAAGCACATACAAGAGCTTGAAAAGGAATATGGGGTGCAACTGTTCGACAGAATCGGCAATCGCATCCAGCTCACCCGTGCCGGACAACTTATGCTTGACCATGCCTGCAAGATTATCGATGCCTATCAGAATCTCGATTTCGACATGAAGAAGCTCACAGAGAAATCTGGTGGCGAACTGCGCATCGGAGCCAGTACCACCATCTCACAATATGTTCTCCCCGAACTGATTGCTGAATTCAGGAAACTATATCCCGACATTCGTCTTACCCTGCTCAGCGGAAATTCTCATGAGATAGAGGATGCGCTTGCTGCAGGAAGGATAGATCTGGGTATGGTGGAAGGCATCAAGCGGCAGCCCACCTTTAAATACACTCCTTTCATGAAAGATGAGCTGGTGGCGTTCGTACATTGTTCCAATCCCCTAGCCCAGCAAGAGGAGATTTCTCTGGACCTTCTCAGGCAGACACCGATTGTACTGCGTGAATTAGGTTCCGGAACTTTGGATGTCATCCAAAAAGCCCTGCAGGAAAACGGCATTGCTCTTTCTGATCTGAACATTGAGATAAATCTGGGAACCACAGAGGGCATCAAGCATTTCGTGGAACATTCCTTAAGCATGGGTATCATCAGCATAAGAGCCATCTACAGGAATATCTATGAACAAGTATTCAAGGTTCTGGAAATTGAGAATCTGAAGATGGAACGAGAATTTCTATTTGTTGAGAAGAGAGGCGAGACCGCTAAACTCCAGCAGACATTCAAGAAATTCATAACTAAAGGTTATAACGTATAGCTATTATGTATATACAACATCTCATGATTTTTCGTACCTTTGCACCCGCTTTTCAAAAGCGAATAACCAACAAAAAAAAGAAAAATATGAGATTATCAGAACAAAGGAGCAGTATGCTGCATGGCGTATTGCTTATCGCACTCTTCGCATGCGCAGCTTTCTACATCGGTGGCATGGACTGGGTGAAAGCTCTTTCGTTTAGCCCCATGGTGGTGGGCATCATCATTGGTATGCTCTATGCCAATAGTTTACGTAACAACCTGCCCGACACCTGGGTACCGGGCATCAAGTTTTGCAGCAAGCGAATCCTCCGCACAGGCATCATCCTTTATGGTTTCAAGCTCACCTTCCAGGATGTGATGGCTGTGGGCTTCTCTGCCATCGTAATGGACGCCATCATCGTATGCGGCACCATCGGCTTGGGAATCCTGGTGGGAAGACTTCTGAAAATTGACCGCAGCATCGCACTGCTCACCGCTTGCGGAAGTGCCATCTGTGGAGCTGCAGCAGTATTGGGTGTGGATGGGGCCATTCGTCCGAAGCCTTACAAGACGGCAGTAGCCGTAGCCACCGTAGTCATCTTTGGAACATTATCCATGTTCCTCTACCCTATTCTCTACAGGGCTGGCATCTTTGACCTATCACCAGATATGATGGGACTCTTTACGGGTTCCACCGTTCATGAAGTAGCCCATGTGGTAGGTGCAGCCAATGCCATGGGAGCCGAGGTGAGCAACAATGCCATCATTGTGAAGATGATAAGGGTGATGATGCTGGTACCGGTATTACTGGTGATTGCATGGACCGTTGCAAGGGATGTTGCCAAAAGAGATAATCTGGAAAATACTGATACCAACAAGCCTAAAATCAGCATTCCATGGTTTGCCATTCTCTTCCTGGTAGTGATTGGATTCAATTCTCTTGGTTTGCTTTCGGAAAGCATAGTAGATTGGATTAACCAACTGGACACCTTCCTCCTGACCATGGCCATGGCAGCATTGGGAGCAGAAACAAGCTTTGACAAATTCAAGAAAGCTGGCATTAAGCCTTTCCTCTTGGCTGCCATTCTTTATTGCTGGCTCATTGGAGGTGGATATTGTCTGGTGAAGTTTGCCATACCTTATTTATAGGAATAACTATATAGAAGGTATATTATACCGACAGATGAAAACATCCATGTGAAAAGTAGAACGATTCACAAATGGGGAAAGAAAAGCCGGAGAGAGATATATACATGATAGTATTTACATCGTCATAAACGGAAAGAGAAGCTTTATTGATAGACTACAAGTTCTCTTGGGAGATTGATTATCTTCAACCTCTCGAACCAGAGCTTCATGGAAGAGCCTTGGTGGCGCTTGACATGGCTATTGATGATATAATAGTCGGCCTGGTATTCGTCCATCAGGTCAGAGAAAGCTGCCTTGATGCGCGAACACTTCTCGTTGATGGCATTATCAAGAGGGTTCGTCAGGCGATTCACTGTTTCTGTGATTTTATCGGAATCGATTCTGTTGCCGATTTTTCGGTAGAGGGCAAACAGTTCCTCACGATGATCCACCAGGTTCTTGAACTCTATTCCTTCCGGGTGATTCAGAAAGAGCAGATAGAGGGCCTTGTGGATGGGACTGAGCTGCACTTCCCTGTTTCCATAATCAGGGAGCAAGAAACGGTAATCTTCCGTGATGACCAGAGGACTGAGGGTTGCCCTTGCTGCCTCGATACGGAGCTGTTCCAATACGGGCACACTGATGGCTTTTAACAAAAGATCGGTTCTACCTTCTGCTAAAAGCTGGGTGGAAAGCGTCTTTACCTGAGCGGCTTTCTCCTCTGGGGTCATATTTCTTGTTTCTTCTTGCATACAGATTGCAAAAGTACAAAAAGAATGGGAAAAATCGTTTCTCATCTAGAAAAAATCTTCTTCTGCAAGGCTTGCGTTTGATTTTTCATAGGGAATCTGATTCTTTGTATGTATCTTTGCATCTAAATTGAAATATAGAAATGATGAAAGAAGATTGGACTCCTATAGATTTCGGACAGACAGAAGATACTACCAAGAACATCATCAAGGTGATTGGTGTGGGTGGTGGCGGATGCAATGCCGTTAAGAATATGTATGCAGAGGGTATAGTAAACGTGAGTTTCGCCGTCTGCAATACGGATAGTCAATCACTATCCAAGTCGCCTGTGCCGGTAAAGATCATGCTCGGAAAGAGTGGTTTGGGTGCAGGGGCAAATCCCGAAGTGGGAAGAAGTGAGGCTCAGAATACCCAGGAAGACATCAAGAAACTGCTGGACGACGGAACCAAGATGGTTTTTGTTACTGCCGGAATGGGTGGTGGAACGGGTACGGGTGCCGCACCTGTCATTGCCGGTATTGCAAAAGGGATGGGCATCCTTACCGTTGGCATCATCACCATACCTTTCTACTTCGAGAAGAGAAAGAAAATTGTCAAGGCTCTGCAGGGTGTAGAAGAAATGCGCAAGAACGTGGATGCCTTACTTATCGTCAACAACGAGCGTCTCTGCGATGTTTATGCCGACTCCGAGATTACCGTAAAGGATGCCTTCAAACTGGCAGACAAGGTACTGAGTGATGCCACCAAAAGTATCTCGGAACTCATCACTGTGGAGGGAACCATCAATCTTGACTTCCGAGACATCGAGACTACCATCAAGAGCGGTGGCGGTGCTATCATGGCCATGGGTAGAGCCAGTGGTGAGGGAAGGGTTCAAAGTGCCATAAAGAATGCGTTAGACTCTCCTCTGCTCTATGGCAGCGATATCAGTAATGCCCAGCGCATCCTTTTCAATATCTACACTTCCAGCAAGCACCCTATCTTTGTGAGGGAGATGAGAGAAATTGATGCCTTCTTTGATGAACTGAACCCTGACATCAAGGTGATTTGGGGTCTTTCTGATGATGACAGTCTGGATGAGGATGCCAAAGTCACCATTCTGGCAACTGGTCTGAACAATGAGTTGACCGAGGATATTCCTGAAAGTTCTTCTGTATTGAAGGATGAGGAAGACTATCAGAGAATCATCGACAAGCTCTATCATCCTATCAGAGACAACTTCCAGACGCTAGCAAATAAAACCGAGCAAAAGCAAGAAGCAGAATCTATAGATAACATCAATCCAGATGCTACAGAGAAGGAAGCTACTATTGTCCATCAAGAAGAAATGCCAGGAAATGAGTCTGGAAATGAGTCTGGAGAAGAGCCAGCTAAGGTTTTAGTGGAAGACAATCCTTCTACAACCGAAGATTCAAGAGAAGTTCCTGTTGAAACGCCTATCGCCAAGCCAAAGTCATGGACTTTAGGTGGAAGAATCAAAAATGGGCTGAAGAAAATAGCAGAAGATCTGGACATCATCACTTACAATGATGAAAACTACAAGTAGTTGATGATGATTAATACTAGGAAAGAGATTTTGGTTGGAAATAGAGGGTGCGTCATAAGACCATGACGCACCCTCATATAACAATCATTTAGTGCTCGGAATCGCTGCGATTTGCAGGAGGCAAGCCATCAAAGGTCTACGCCAGATTTTTGGATAGGACCACTAGGGGAAAGCTTACTGCATGACTATCACCTCGAAGATGGGGCTATTACTCATTAAATTCTTCTAAGAATTGTTTTCTTTTTCCTCTAATTCGTAAGTCTTCTAACTCATAAATTGACTGGGAAAATCATACATCGAAATAACAACACGATATTCGTCTGTCTTTTCAAACTTCAACTGAACAGAATAATAGCGAATCAGCTCTTCATAAGAAGTCAAATCGGCTGCAAATAAGAATACCTATTCACAACCTACAATTTTCAACAATTCCTGTATTTTTGGCACTTGCTTGTTGAACTCGCGATTGATTTAGCTCTCAAATAATGCCTAAAAGATATAAAAAAATACATGAGAAAATGCTTTTGATACGTCATCAGGTAAATTGCAAGTAACCATCTCTCTTGCAAGCAATAAAAAACCTCCAATCAAACCAAGCGATTGGAGGTTTCATTTCTATCATCTACAGCAACCAGGCAGTAAAAACACTACCGGCTGCACCATTTCATACATTATCGGCTCAGCCAAGCCTCCGGATTGAGCTTGGCAGTCTCCTTGCGAAGCTGGAACTGGAGGAGGTTGTCAGAACCCACGGCACCCAATGCCTGGCGGGTACTTACCTTCTGTCCCTTATGAACGCTGACCGATTTCAGGTTACAATATACCGAGATGTAGGCACCATGACGAACCAGTACATTCCACATGCCACCATAACCGAAGACGGCACTCACCTCACCATCGTAGATGCTACGAGCCACACAACCCGGTTTGCCCTGAATGTTGATACCCTTGTTGTCGAGGGTAACACCCTTCAAGCCCTGTACATTATACTGTCCGAAATGGCTGACGATGCGATAACCGCCGCTGATAGGCATTGGGAGACGACCACGGTTTGCCTCGAATCCGCCACTCAGCATACGGTCTACCGAACTCAAGGTAGCCTCCTCCTGCGCCTCCTTCTTGGCAGCAGCAATCTCACGAGCCTGGCGCTCCTCGTCCGCCTTAGCCTTCAACTCAGCAGCCCTTCGTTCAGCTTCAGCCTTTCTTGCCGCCTGTTCAGCAGCAGCCTGACGTGCAGCCTGTTCTGCTGCAGCACGCTGGGCAGCCTCGGCAGCAGCACGCGCCTTAGCCTGCGCCTTGGCCTTAGCCTTCGCTTCAGCCTGAGCAGCCGCTTCTTCCTGAGCCTTTCTTGCAGCCTCAGCAGCCAGCCTTGCCTCTTCGGCAGCCTTTCTTCTTGCCGCCTCGGCAGCAGCTTCACGAGCCTTCGCCTCAGCAATACGACGTGCATTCTCCCTGGCAGCAGCCTCGGCAGCAGCCTTCTTACGCGCCAATTCCTCAGCACGTTTCTTGGCGGCAGCAGCTGCAGCAGCCTTCTTCTTAGCCTCGGCAGCAGCACGGGCACGAGCCTTGGCTACTTCCTGGGCAATCAAACGGTCAATCTGGGCATTGATTGCCGCATCCTTCTGACGCTGGTCGGCAATCACAGCCTGAATGGTCTTCTGCTGCTTCTGCAGTCCGTGTACCATTTCCTGCTGTTGGGTCTGCTTGCCTTCGAGTGCAGTCTTCTCCTGCTTGCCCCTATATAATAAGGTGTTCTTGTGTCCCTTTACGTTTTGCAGCTGCACATGCTTCTCGTTCACCTGCTTCTGCTTTGCCTTTACAGCCTCGCCCTGCACCTTCTGATAGGAAGAATACTGGCGGATGAAGGAAAGTCGGCGATACATCTGGGTAAGATTCTTGGCACTGAAGATGAACATCAGCTTGTCCTGTACAGTATGATGACGGCTCATATAGCGCATGGAACGGATATACTTGTTCTTTCTGTCCTGCAACTGCTGCTGAAGGGTTTTCAGCTGCGCCTGCAGGATACCGATATTTCCGTCGATATGATGAATATCCTTCTGGATGCCATCAATCTTCTTCTGACTCTGGTCTATCTCACCGTTCAATATCATCAGGTCTTCCAGTCGCTTCTTCACATCCGCCTGATTCCTGCGGAGCGCCTGTTCCTGCTCCTTGATTTTCTTCTGGATAGACGCACGCTGTCCCTGCAATCCTCGGATAGAAGCATTGCTGTAGGTAGCCACCTTGCGTTCTGCCCTGGTAGGGGCAGCCTGCCTTACCGGTCTTTTTTTTCTGTTCTGAGGCTTGGCAGCCACTGCGGTCTTTCTCACTGGTCGCTTCTTCTGCACCTGTTTCTGGGCATAGGGAGCCAGCGAGAATACCAGAGCCATCATTAATAATAGGATACGTTTCATCAGATACTCATAATTTTGCGAAGTGCTTCTTCAGGCGAAACCTGCTTGTATTTCTTTGAAATTTCGGTCTGAGTACTCCAGTTACTATCTGTCTTCACCTCGTTGAGATTGAGAATAAGTTTCATTTCCTGCTTCTTCTGGGTTGCAGTAGTCATAAACGACATCACCTGGGTTGCCGGAAACATCTTCACGCCCACACTCTTGAACTTGCTGTAGTCTACATGCAGACGGGATGTGCCATGCTGCGAGCTCTGATAGTTGACATCAGCCGATGTGATGCGCCCGTTCTCGCGGCTGGTATTCCAGGCATAGGTCATATAGCCATTCTTGACGGTTACCGGAACCTCGTTGCCGGCAGCATTCAGGTTGACGTCAAACTTCTTGAGGTTTGACTCGGTCACCTCCTTTTCGCCCGGCAGAATCAGCTGATTCCAGAACAACGCCTGCAAGGTATAGAACGAGATGCCTTGCTTCTTCAGGAAATCCACCTGCGTATAGTCTGCCTTGACATACTGCTTGTGATAACGGTCCAGAATCAACACATAATCAGGAGCAAACTCGAGACGCCCCAACTCACTACCCAGGAAAGGCATGAAGATCTGGATACGCACCAGCTGGTCCTTGCGCATGCTCAACTTGGCAGGAACGCTCACTTCCTTGTCTCCCATCAGGATGGTGAAATCCATCTTGCCCACAATATCCTTGGCGTAGACCTGATTGTCCGAAACCATCTGCAGGAAAGCACGCTGGCTGAAGCTTTCACCCTGCTCGTCTGCCTTGACAGATGTCTGCTGCTTGCCGGCATCAACCTTGCCGGTTCCCTGTACCTGTCTGCTGGTTCCGCAAGCAGCCATCAGCATCATGGCAGCTCCGGCACCCATCAACATCCATTTATTCTTTTTCATCTCTTTCTACCTTTCTTAATGATTTTCTTCGTTACCGATTCCTTCTTTGCCGGTCTGTTACGACGCAGCAGTTCATCCTCGGTAATATATTGTCTATTGTTTATTTTCCATTTCAGGACGGCATTCTGTCCATCGCCGTCCAGCGCCTGCTTCCAGTATTTCATGGCGTCATCTATCATTCCGTTCATGGCATAGATGTCGCCGGCATGTTCCAATATCGTACTGTTATTCTCGGTAGAATCGCTGTTCTTGAGAGCAGCATCGATATAAGTCTTGGCATCGGCATAGCGCTCTTCCTTGAACAGGATCCATGCATAGGTATCCAGATAAGTGCCGTTGTTAGGTTCCGCCTTCACGGTCTTATAGCTCATCGATTCTGCCTTATGCAGGTCGATGCCTTCCTCGCTCATGTAATAAGCATAGTTGTTCAGCGCCATCACATTGTCATCCTTCCATTGCAGACAGGAGTCGTAAGCCGCATAAGCCGCCTGCTTGTCCTTCTTCTTGTAAAGGATGTCACCCATGACGGCATAGAGATCAGAAACCAGGTCAGGAGAAACATCGGCTCTTACCTGTGCCACGCCCTGACGGAATTCATGGAGCGCCGCATCCTCATCATTTTTCTGATAATGCGCCATTCCACCGAAGTAATAGAACACCATTTCTTCCGGATTATACGCATGAGCCGCCTTGCTCTGGGCGATTACCGATGTATAATCTTTCTGATTCCAGAGCAGCTGCACCAGCTGCAGTCTGGCATTGACATTATCCGGTGCGATGGCAAGCACCTTCTCGTAAGCCTTGCCGATGATGCTGTCCGGCATCTTCTTCAGACTCATATAGGCAGCACGCATTTCTGCCACATCAGCCGATGGCTGCGGCACATCGAGCACTTTGTCGAAGAGCGCCACCACCTGGGTGGAATCGCCACCATGGGTCTCATTGTCCTGGATAAACGAACGGAACATCATCACCTTGGTTTCCAGATCCGTCTTCGGACTGAGCAGTATTTTATCCAGCATCTGATGAGCCTGGTCTTCCTGCTGGGTTGCCTTGTAATAGTCGTAGAGCGACATCTGGGCATAGGAATTCTCCGGCTCCTCCTTCAGCACATCCGTAAACATCTTGAAGGCTTCCTTCTGGCGGTGATGCTGCATGAGCCAGTTGCCCAGCATCGTCTTGTAAACCATGTCGAGCGGATGGGCATCTACCAGCGACTTCAATTCCTTATAGGCAGCCTTCTTGTCGTCCATCATTTCGTAGATGCGCATCTTGGAAAGCGTATACTGCTCGCTCTCACCCTCCTCGGTTTCCAGACGCGAAATGGTCTTCAGCATCATCGGGAAGTTCTTCTGCTGCTGATACAGCTGCACCAGGATATGCAGGGCATCTGTATTGCCATGATTGCGGGCATAGAGGTCTTCGTAGGCATCTATCGCCTTGTCATACTGCTGCTTGCCGATATAATGCTGGGCAAGATTCTCGGCATAGGTCTGGTTTTCCGGAGCCAGCTGTATTGCCTTCTCCATATAGTGAAGGGCGAGAGAATCTTGCTTCAGTTGAGAATGATACATCGAGAGATAGAAGTATGTCTCTGCGGCATTCGGATCTATCTGTCGGGCATGCTCAAAGAGGTCCATCGCAGCAGAATAGTTGTTGGCTGCATGTTGCCTTCCCGCCTCCAGGAAGAAGTATTCAAAACGCTTGCGGTCGTTAGGACTGAGCGAGTCCTTCACCGCTACCGCCTGCTGCGCCACGTGTTTCACTTTTACCTTACGGGCCATAGACGGCAAAGCCGCAGAGCCTATCAGCCCCACGACCATCCAGATAGCAGTATTTCTCAAACTGAATTTCACGATTCGATTCCTTTCTTTTTATTTTACTCCCGTATGACCATAGCCACCAGCGCCTCTCTCTGTCTCGTCGAGTTCTTCTACCTCGATGAAGTCGCATTGTTCATGCTTGGCAAGCACCATTTGTGCAATACGCTCGCCGTCATTGATGACGAAGTCCTGCTGTGAGAAGTTGATGAGCAGCACCATGATTTCGCCTCTATAGTCGGCATCGATGGTACCCGGCGTATTGAGCACGGTAATACCATGCTTCAGTGCCAGTCCGCTGCGAGGTCTTATCTGCGCTTCATAACCAGCCGGCAATGCCATGAAAAGCCCCGTAGAAACGAGTCTACGCTCCATAGGATGAAGCACGATAGCCTCATCGATATTAGCACGCAAATCCATGCCCGCACTCTGAAGTGTGGCAAACGCAGGGAGAGGCTGATGCCCCTTATTGATAATCTGTACTTTCAGCATATTTTTCTATTTTTCTGCAAAAATACTGCTTTTTAGGCGAATAATCGCATTTTATAAGTAAAAATGATATAATTTATCTATTTTTATTTTGAATTATGCGCAGATTCCTGTATTTTTGCGCTGCAGAACGATAAATGTGCAATATTTAAAATATAAGGATCAACGGATTATGGAATGGAAACAACTCATATCAAACAAGCGTTTCGGACAGGAACACAAGCATGCAGAGCGCCACGATGACCGCTCTGAATTCAAGCGCGATTACGACCGTCTCATCTTCTCTTCGGCATTCCGCCGGTTGCAGAACAAGACTCAGGTCTTCCCTCTTCCGGGCAGCATCTTCGTCCACAACCGTCTCACCCACAGTCTGGAGGTGGCAAGTGTGGGCATGTCGCTGGGCAACGATATCTCCCGTCACATCATCCAGAAGCGCCCGGAGCTGAAGGATACGCTCTTCGAGGAAATCGGAACCATCGTGAGTGCCGCCTGCCTGGCGCACGATCTGGGCAATCCTCCCTTCGGTCATTCTGGCGAGAAAGCCATCCAGACTTTCTTCAGCGAGGGTGCCGGACAGGGATTGAAAGATGAAGTTTCTGCCGAGTTCTGGGACGACATCACCCATTTCGAGGGTAATGCCAACGGCTTCAGAATCCTGACGCATCAGTTTAAAGGTCGCCGCCAAGGTGGTTTCGTGATGACCTATTCCATGCTTGCCTCCATCGTGAAATATCCGTTTGCCAGCAGTCTTGCCGGGAATCACGGAAAATTCGGCTTCTTTGCTTCCGAAGCGGAATCTTACAAGAAAATAGCCGATGAATTGGGCATTTCCTGCAAGTCGGCACCAGGTGAACCCCTCAAATACGCCCGACATCCACTTGTTTATATGGTAGAAGCTGCCGATGACATCTGCTACGAAATCATGGACATCGAAGACTCCCACAAGCTCAAGATTCTTTCCTATGCTGAGACGGAGCACCTGCTGCTGAGTTTCTTCGATGAAGATATCCAGCAGAAGATACGCCAGCGAATCATCGACGAAGAACTGACTGACGAAAACGAAAAAGTAGTTTACATGAGAGCCAGCGTTATCGGAAAACTGGAAAACGAATGTGTGGCAGCCTTCCTGGCTCACGAGGAGGAAATCTTAGCCGGAACATTCGAAGGTAGTCTCATCGACCACATTTCCGAGCGCCAGAAAAAGGCATACCAGGAATGCGAGAAGATCTCCTACTCTAAGATTTACCAAAGCAAGCCGGTGCTCGACATCGAACTTTCGGGTTATCAAATCATGGCTACCCTGATGGAGGTCTTCATCGAAGCAGCCGTCAACCCGTCCCGTTTCTATTCCAAGCAGCTCCTGCGCCGGGTTAGCAGCCAATACGACATCGAGAACGAGAATCTGGAAGAGAGAATCATGGCTGTATTGGATTACATCAGCGGCATGACCGACATCTATGCGCTCGACATCTATCAGAAAATCAACGGCATCAGCCTGCCTATTGTATAAGGAGCTAGCACAGGTAGGCGTGCACAGAGAAAAGTTTATCTTACTATGGCAAATTATTGCCCCTTGGCGGGCAACTTTTTGCCGTAACCAGACACAAAAAGATATGTCGGGAGAAAGTTTTTGACAGGTCTGCCACAACCGTTTGCAGGCTGTATTCCTGCTGCTGTAAGAGTTGTTTCTGCTGGTATAAAACCTACTCTCGTTTTTACTCTTCACTCTTCACCAAATCGGCTGAAACCCCTATAAACACTGGGGGTGTGGGCGGTGAAGAGTGGTGGTTCACTCTTCACCACTCTTCACCACTCTTCACTTATCGCGAGATTCAGCTATCATTTATTCCAAGATCTGGTCTTCATTGATGACAAAGCCTGGTCTTCATTGATGACGGAACCATTGCCTCTCTGACATTCTTTCCTCCAAAATAATATGGGTGAAGAGTGGTGAAGAGTGAGTCTCCACTCTTCACCGCTATAACTACCTAACTAATAGATCGTTAAACCATATCTGTGAAGAGTGAAGAGTAGAATACTATTCTTTTTCCTTGTAGAAAATCTTGTTGGCACCGCTTGTAATCTTCAGCGCCTCAGGATGCTCCTCAATAAAGCTGTTGATATGGCGGATACGCTTCTCCTCCAGGATTTCATCCACGGCAATGAGAATGCCCGTCTCCTCTACATCGCCGAAGCCATAATTGATGGCTGTACCAAAGAGCTTCATGGTAGGACTGAGGTTCATGTAGGCATTTACCAGAGGAGGAATATTGAAACCGAGCTGGCGAATCTCATGATTCAGAATGCGATAGTCAGCACGGAAATCATCTTCCGTGAAGATAGCTGCCATCTCGCTCTCAGGAGTTTCCAACTTCAATGGCTTCATCGGAATCACCAGGTTCTCCTTATCATCAAAATGCTTCTTGAGGAAGTAGAGAATCATATCGCGGCCACGACGGATGTAAGAAGGATACATCGTCATCTTGCCGAAGAAATACTTTACATCCGGATAGAGCACGGTGAGGGCACCCAATCCGTCCCAGAGATTGTCGAGAGCAAAGATACTCTTGGTATTCTTGCGCACATTCTGATACTCGAGAGAGACGAACGAACGGCCCAGCTCTACGGTATATGGCATGTATTCCTTCAGGAACTTGTCTGAAAAGTGGAACATGTGACTGGTTGCAAGCTTAGGCTGCCCCTTTTCATCAAGTTCCCAATCCTTGCCCAGGAGATAACGGTAACCACCGATAATCTCATCAGCCTCCGGATTCCAAACGATGAGCTGCTTGTAGCAGTTGTCACCAAAATCGAATTCATCAAGGTCCATCGACTTACCAGTACCACCTCCCGCTTCACGGAAAGCGATTTCACGCAAACGTCCAATCTCTTTCAAGACATTAGGCGAATCATTGGCTGTCACAATGTAAATCTCATTGTGGCTCTTGTTTGTCATTCGAAGTTGCTTTTCTGGAGTCAGTTCGCTCTTAAGCAGCTCCTTATCAATCGGTTGGATGATTTCTTCTTCCATACTACTCTTCTCTATATATTCTATATAATTACGATATGATTTCTACAATTTTCTACTTGATGCTACTAACTTTACAGTTTATAAACACTATCCTTCACATACTGCGCCCACTCGGTAGCCGACTTGCTGTGGTCGAAAGTCTGCCATGGAATCGGCTTGCCAATCGCAATACGGAAATGCTTGCCCACGTTCTTATACATCTCGTCTACCAGAAAGAGCATGGCGAGATTGAACGGCAGATGCTTGTCGCTGAAACGGGCTATGCGATAGAACCGCTCAGAGTTGCGCCCGCCAAAGTGGATAGGCACAACATCACGATTATACTCCACACTCTTGGAGATGAACGTCTTTTTCCAAGGCAGGTCACGGATGGTTCCGTCTTCCTGCTTGCGGCTGTTCAAGCCGGCAGGGAACATCAGCATGTGGCAATCGCTCTGGAAACCGGCCTCTACCATGCGAGGGAAGTCGCGGCTCTGTCGGCCGGTCTTGTTGATTCCAATGCTGACAGGCTTCAAGCCAGGGAGATTGAGCAGGAGGTCGTTGACCAGATAACGGAATTTGCCGTCATAATGCTGTCCGATGATGGAACCGAGACACACTCCGTCCTGTCCTCCCAACGGATGATTGGAAACGAAGGTATAGAGCTTGCCGTCATTCTTGTCGGGCAAGTTTTCCAGTCCCACGATTTCCACATCCATCTTCAGATAACGTACGCATTCGGTGAGCCATTCCGTTCCCGAAAGGTTACGACTTTCCCACAAGAACTTGTTGACCTCGTCCTCGTGAACAATCTTCTTGAGCCAGGAAACGAGGAATCGCGGAACGTATTTTGCCTTGCTTCCCATCTTGCTCTTCAGTATCTTATCTATGTCTATCGTTTTCTCTATAGAAATGCTCATGTCAAGTAAACTTATATAAGTAGGTGCAAAAATAACTCAACTTTCTCAAATACGTGCCATTTTTTGCGAAAATTTATCAAAAACAAGCAAATTTGCTACTTTTTCGGTTCCTAAGGAGAGAAATTCGGGCATTTTCAGCCGTTTTCATGCATCCAACCAGGGTTCATCCCGAGAAGGCGAAATTTGACTAAAAGCAAGTTTTTTATCCCCTTTAATAAAATTTGTAGGTTAAAATAGAGTGAATGTGGGGAATTTTGTGTACCTTTGAACCCGATTTTACATTAAATATGTACATGTGCGTAATAAATAAGAAAATATGATAAAGACAGCAGAAACATACCACGTACCAGTGCTCCTCAAGGAGAGCGTTGACGGGTTGAATATTCAACCTGGCGGAATCTATGTAGACGTAACCTTCGGCGGAGGCGGACACTCCCGTGAAATCCTATCGCGACTCAGCGAGGGAGCCCATCTCTACAGCTTCGACCAAGATGCCGATGCGGAGCGCAACGTGGTAGCCAGCCCCAACTTCACCTTCGTATGTTCCAACTTCAGATATCTGAAGAACTGGATGCGCTATTATGGAGTAGACGGGCTGGACGGACTCCTGGCAGACCTCGGCGTGTCAAGCCACCACTTCGATGACGAGAGCCGTGGTTTCTCTTTCCGCTTCGATTCCCCTTTAGACATGCGCATGAACAAGCGTGCCGGCAAAACCGCTGCCGACATCGTCAACGAATATGACGAAGCAGCCCTTGCCGACCTCTTCTATCTCTACGGAGAGCTGAAGAATGCACGCCGCATCGCAGCTGCCCTGGTCAAGGCAAGAGCAGCACAGAAGATAGAAACCACGAAAGACTTCATGGCTGCCGTGGAACCGCTCTTCAAGAGAGAGCGTGAAAAGAAAGACATGGCTAAGCTCTTCCAGGCACTACGCATCGAGGTGAACCACGAGATGGACGCCCTGAAGGAAATGCTACGTTCTGCTACCGAACTGCTGAAACCAGGCGGAAGACTCTCTGTCATCACCTATCACTCGCTGGAAGACCGCATCGTGAAGAACATGATGAAGGCAGGAAACCCGGAGGGCAAGGTTGTACAGGACTTCTACGGAAAAATAGAAAGTCCTTTCAAGCTTATCAACAATAAGGTAATCATACCTGACGATGAAGAGCAGGAAAGAAACCCAAGAAGCAGAAGTGCCAAACTAAGAATTGCAGCAAAGAAATGAATAACGAAATAAACAAGGATATAGAACAGAAAGCAGACAATGCCAAGGTAGAAGAACCGCAGGAGTCACTCAAGGAGGCGATAGCAAAGCAGGCCATCGAAGAGGAGGTTTCCGGCTCTTCCAACTTCACGCTGCGCAAGATTCTGGGTGGCGACATCCTGACCACTCAGATTATCCGCCGGCAGATATGGCTCGTCATACTCGTCGTGTTCTTCATCATCATCTATATCTCTAACCGATATAGCATCCAGAATGATATCATCGAGTTAGACAAACTACAGACAGAGTTGCAGGAGACCAAGTATAAAGCCTTGTCGGCCAGCAGCCAGATAACAGAGAAAAGCCGCGAGAGCAACGTACTCAACATGTTGAAGACCAACAAGGACAGCACCTTGCACATTGCGACCCAACCTCCATACATTATTAACGTTCCAGAAGAATGAGTAAATTCGACCATAAGAAAGTAATGCCCCGCTTCAGCGCCATCGCCATCGTGATGTCACTCCTGGCGCTGGCTGTCATCGCCAAGTCATTCTACATCATGACTGCCAAGCGCGACTACTGGCTGAAGGTGGCTGAGCGACAGAAGAAAGACTCAGTGACCGTGAAGCCAAACCGAGGCAACATATTAAGCTGCACCGGGCAGCTGATGGCAAGTTCACTGCCTGAATTCAAAGTATTCATGGACTTCAAGGCCCTGAAGGTTGCCAACAACGACTCTCTTTGGGATGCCAAGCAGGACTCCATCTGCCTCTGTCTCCACAAAATCTTTCCGGAGAGAAGCATCGAGGAGTTCAAGCGTAACCTCACGGAAGGACGTGCCAAGGAAAGCCGACACTGGGCGGTATACGACAAGCGTGTAGACTACAATACATTCACAGAGATTAAAGCCATTCCTGTTTTTCGCCTGAAATCCAACAAGGGAGGCTTCCACTGGGAAGAATTCAATGCCCGAACACGTACCTACGGCTCTTTAGCCGGACGTACCATCGGTGCCATGTTTGGCGCCAAGGATACGGCGAGATTCGGACTGGAGTTGTCGTATGACTCCATCCTCCGCGGAACCAACGGCATCGTACACCGCCGAAAGGTGCGCGACAAGTTCCTGAACATCACCGACACGCCTCCTATCGACGGAGCTGATATCGTAACAACCATCGACGTGAGCATGCAGGACCTGGCAGAACGCTCGCTGATAGAAGAATTGAAAGAAATCAATGCCAACGTGGGTGTAGCCATCGTGATGGATGTGCCTACGGGCGACATCAAGGCTATCGTAAACATGGAGAAATGTTTCGACGGCGAATATCGAGAGATACACAACCATGCCGTGAGCGACCTGCTGGAACCGGGTTCGGTGTTCAAGCCTGCCTCTATCCTCGTGGCACTTGACGACGGAGTGGTTGACACAACATACCGTGTAGAGACGGCAGGAGGTGTCTGGCCGATGTACGGCAGAGACATGAAGGACCACAACTGGCGCAAGGGCGGATATGGAATGCTGACCCTGGCACAGACCCTGTGGTACAGTTCCAACATCGGTGTGAGCCGCATCATAGACGATCATTACAGGAACAACCCGGAGAAATTCGTGAAGGGAATCTATCGCACGGGTCTGCATGACGACCTGAAGATACCACTGGTGGGAGCAACTTCGGCGAGAATCAGAATGCCGCACAAGAACAGTCACGGACAATACGACAACTGGGCGAAGACCTCTTTGCCTTGGATGAGTATCGGATATGAGACACAGGTGCCACCTATCTCTACCCTCACCTTCTACAACACCATCGCCAACAATGGTAAGATGATGCGTCCACGATTTGTGAGCAAGGTAGTAAAGAACGGAGAAACCATCATGGAATTTCCACCGGAGGTGATGCGCCCGCAGATAGCCAAGGAGAAAAGCATAAAGGAACTGCAGACTATCCTGGAGCAGGTAGTAAGCGTGGGTCTCGGAAGAAAGGCAGGATCGCCAAACTTCAAGGTAGCCGGCAAGACGGGTACGGCACAGGTTTCAAAGGGAGCCGGAGGTTACAAGGCTGGAGGAACCAACTATCTGGTAAGTTTCGCAGGCTATTTCCCTGCCGACAATCCTCGCTACAGCTGCATCGTCTGCATCCAGAAATCAGGTCTTCCAGCATCAGGAGGCAGCATGAGCGGTAAGGTGTTCCACGACATCGCTGAAGGTATCATGGCACAGAGCCTGAAACTCGACGTGAAAGATGCCAAAGACTCAGCATCCGTATTCGTACCAGACGTAAAGGACGGCAACATCCTGGCAGCCGACTATGTCCTGACCCATCTGGGCATCAAGACCAACGTAAACTGGTCGGGCAGTTATGCCAACGGCAATCCTATATGGGGAAGAACCGAACACGCAGGCAGCCGGAGCATACGAATGATCAAAGAAAAGCAATATAGCAAAAGAGCGGTACCAGACGTAAGCGACATGGGAGCCAGAGATGCCATCTTCATGATGGAAAGCCGAGGCATCAAAACCAAGATATATGGTAGAGGCAAGGTTGTCAAACAAACTCTTGCGCCAGGATTGCCAGTGAAGAAAGGCATGGTTTGCGCCATTTATCTGGAATAAAGAAACATGGGAACATGGCTGCACAATCAGGGTGCGGCTCTGCTCTATTATATATAAAAGGTGTAATAAAACAAAAAACATTATATGAAGTTACAAGAATTGCTCAAAAACATCCAACCGGTTCAGATTATCGGCGATGCAGAAGTAGAGGTGTCGGGCATTAACATCGACTCTCGAAAGATTAAGGAAGGTCACCTGTTTGTTGCCATGAAGGGTACACAGGTAGATGGACACAAGTTTATTCCTAAGGCGATAGAGCTCGGTGCCAAGTCGGTATTGTGCGAGGATATGCCTGAGGACAAGACAGAGGGCGTAACTTACATTCAGGTAGAATCTACCGAAGACGCTGTAGGAAAAGTAGCCACTCTCTTCTATGGCGACCCATCGAGAAAGCTGAAATTGGTTGGCGTTACTGGTACCAATGGAAAAACCACCATCGCCACCTTATTATATAATATGTTCCGCAAGTTCGGTCATAAATGTGGCTTGCTCTCTACCGTATGCAACTACATCGAAGACGAAGCTATCCCTGCTGACCATACTACTCCAGACCCTATCGAACTGAACATGCTCCTGGGCAAGATGGTAGAGGCAGGCTGCGAATATGCGTTCATGGAATGCTCATCCCACGCCATCGCTCAGAAGCGTATCGGCGGTCTGCAGTTTGCCGGTGGTCTGTTCACCAACCTGACCCGTGACCATCTGGACTATCACAAGACATTCGAGAACTACCGCAATGCCAAGAAGGCATTCTTCGACGGTCTGCCTAAGACTGCCTTCGCCATCACCAATGCGGACGACAAGAACGGCATGATCATGGTGCAGAACACCAAGGCTACCGTGAAGACCTACTCTACCCGCTCCATGGCAGACTTCAAGGCAAGAATCCTGGAGTGCCACTTCGGTGGCATGTATCTCGAGATAGACGGCAGAGAAGTTGGCGTACAGTTTATCGGTAAGTTCAACGTGAGCAACCTGCTCGCCGTTTACGGTGCAGCCATCATGCTCGGCAAGAAGCCAGAGGATGTACTCGTAGTGATGAGCACCCTCCACAGCGTGAACGGACGTCTGGAGCCTATCCAGTCACCAGAAGGCTATACAGCCATCGTTGACTATGCCCATACACCAGATGCACTGGAGAACGTATTGAACGCCATCCACGAGGTACTCGACGGCAAGGGCGGCGAAGTAATCACCGTATGCGGTGCCGGCGGCAACCGTGACAAGGGCAAGCGCCCATTGATGGCACAGGAGGCTGTAAAGCAGAGCGATAAGGTAATCATCACCAGCGACAACCCACGTTTCGAAGAGCCACAGGACATCATCAACGACATGCTTGCCGGACTCAATGCCCAGCAGATGAAGAAGGTAATCAGCATCGTAGACCGCAAGGAAGCCATCCGCACAGCCTGCATGATGGCAAAGAAGGGCGACGTAATCCTCGTTGCCGGCAAGGGACATGAAGACTATCAGGAGATTAAGGGCGTGAAGCACCACTTTGATGACAAGGAAGTGATTCGCGAAATCTTCGGTATCAACAAGTAGTAACATCATCAATTAGAAAAAAAGAAAAGAACAATGTTATACTATCTTTTTAGATTTCTGGAACAGTGGGGCATCTCAGGTTCTCACATGTGGGGTTACATCTCGTTCCGTGCCCTGCTCGCACTGATATTGTCACTGGTTATTTCTGCCTGGTTCGGAGAGAAATTCATCAAGTATCTCAAAAGCAAGCAAATCACAGAGACTCAACGCGACGCCAGCATCGACCCGTTCGGCGTAAAGAAAATCGGCGTACCTTCCATGGGTGGTGTCATCATCATCCTGGCCATTCTCGTACCGGTATTGCTGCTCGGAAGATTACGCAACATCTATCTTATCCTGATGATTATCACCACCGTATGGCTCGGTTTCCTAGGTGGTATGGACGACTTCATCAAGATTTTCAAACGCGACAAGGAGGGCTTGAAGGGCAAATATAAGATTATAGGACAGATTAGCATCGGCCTGATTGTGGGACTGGTAATCTGGTCTTCACCTGATATAAAGATGAACGAGAACCTCGCCATCGAACGACAGGGACAGGAGACGGTGGTGAAGCATCGTACGGAAGCAAGAAAATCGCTGAAGACCACCATCCCATTCGTCAAGGGACACAACCTCGACTATTCCAGCATCACCAGTTTCTGCGGTAAGTACAAGGTAGCAGCAGGCTGGATTCTCTTCGTCATCATGACCATCTTCGTAGTGACCGCAGTTTCAAACGGTGCCAACCTCAACGATGGTATGGACGGAATGTGTGCCGGAAACTCCGCCATCATAGGTGTGGCACTAGGCATACTTGCGTATGTGTCTTCGCACATCGAGTTTGCCGCCTACCTCAATATCATGTATATTCCTGGTTCTGAGGAACTGGTAGTATTCTTCTGTGCCTTCATCGGAGCCCTCATCGGTTTCCTCTGGTACAACGCCTACCCTGCCCAGGTATTCATGGGCGATACGGGTTCGCTGACCATCGGCGGTATCATCGCAGTAGGTGCCATCATCATCCACAAGGAGCTGATGCTGCCTATCCTCTGCGGTATTTTCTTCGTAGAAAGCCTCAGCGTGATGATGCAGGTTTACTATTACAAGATAGGAAAGCGGAGAGGTGTGAAGCAGCGTATCTTCAAGCGCACACCTATCCACGACAACTTCCGAACACAGGACAATCAGCTGGATCCTGACTGCAAGTATCTGTGGAAGAAGCCTCGCAACTGCTACCACGAGTCGAAAATTACCATCCGTTTCTGGATTGTAACCATCATCCTGGCGGCATTGACCATCATCACATTGAAGATTAGATAATACACGGGCTCTTATCAGCCTGAACAGATAAAAACAAAAACAATGAGTAAAATTGTAATTTTAGGAGCTGGCGAGAGCGGAGCAGGTGCTGCCGTGCTGGCCAAGAAAGAGGGATTTGAAGTCTTTGTATCTGATATGTCGAAGATCAAGGACAACTACAAGAAGTTGATGGACGACCACAATATCGAGTGGGAAGAGGGTCATCACACTGAAGAGAAAATCTTAGATGCCGATGAGGTCATCAAGAGTCCGGGTATTCCTAAGGAAGCACCTATGATTCAGAAACTGATGGCAAAGGGCACTCCTATCATCAGCGAAATAGAGTTTGCCGGTCGTTATACCGACGCCAAGATGATTTGCATCACTGGCAGCAACGGTAAGACTACCACGACTTCTCTGATATATCACATCATCAAGTCGGCTGGCTATGATGTAGGCTTGGCTGGCAACATCGGAAAGAGTCTGGCACTTCAGGTGGCAGAGACTCCTCACAAGTATTATGTCATCGAGCTGAGCAGTTTCCAGCTCGACAACATGTATGAGTTCCGTGCCAACGTGGCTATCCTGCTCAACATCACTCCAGACCATCTGGACCGCTATGAGTTCAAGATGCAGAACTATACCGATGCCAAGATGCGCATCACACAGAACCAGACAGAGGAAGACAGCTTCATCTTCTGGAACGACGACCCTATCGTTACTAAGGAGTTGGCTAAGTACAACCTCAAGTCACACCTCTGCCCATTCTCTGAGTTCAAGGAGGAGGGTTGCGTGGGCTACATCGAAGACGGCAAGTACAAGCTCAACTTCCCATCAACCTTCGAAATGCCACAGGCTGACATGAGCCTCCGCGGCAAGCACAACATCTACAACAGTCTGGCTGCTGGTCTGGCTTGCAACATCGTAGGCATCGACCATGAAACCCTGCACAAGGGGCTCAGTGACTTCCCTGGCGTAGAGCATCGTCTGGAGAAGGTGGGCAAGTTCCAGGGCGTCTACTATGTGAACGACTCAAAGGCAACCAACGTGGATGCCTGCTGGTATGCGCTGGAGAGCATGACCACCCCTACCATCCTCATCATCGGTGGTAAGGACAAGGGAAATGATTACAACCAGATCAAGGACCTGGTGAAGGAGAAATGCACAGGTATCGTATACCTGGGAGCTGACAACCAGAAGTTGCACGACAACTTCGACGCACTCGGCATCCCAGTCCGCGACACCCACAGCATGAAAGACTGCGTGGCAGCCTGCCAGGAACTGGCAAAGCCAGGCGATACCGTATTGCTCAGCCCATGCTGCGCCAGCTTCGACCTGTTCAAGAACATGGAAGACCGTGGCGAGCAGTTCAAGGCATTGGCAAGAGCCATCGGAGAATAACTTTTTATTTTGCAGGAATTTAGAGATAGGACAATTAGGAAATGAACAATAAAACCATAGGCAACATATTCAAGGGAGACAAAGTTATCTGGATGATATTCTTCTTCCTTTGCATGATAAGTATCATAGAGGTATATTCTGCCTCCAGCTCTTTGACATATAAGACCGGCAACTATATGGCACCTGTCATCAGACATATAGGTCTGCTGGGACTCGGCTTGCTTACCATGATATGTATGCTCAAGGTGAAGTGTAAGTTCTTCAAGATTGTGACGCCGTTCATGCTAGGCCTATCCTTCATCTTACTCCTCTGGGTGCTCGTGGCAGGTCAGTCTACCAACGGTGCTTCCAGATGGATAAGTCTGGCAGGTATCAATTTCCAGCCATCAGAGATAGCCAAAGGAGCCGTCGTCCTAGCCGTAGCACAGATTCTGAGTGCAATGCAGACAGAACATGGAGCCGAAAAAAGAGCGTTCAAATACATTCTGATTGTCTCCAGTATTTTCGTCGCTCTCATCGGATTGGAAAACCTTTCTACCGCCATGCTGCTATGTTTCACCATCTTATGCATGATGATCATAGGCAGAGTACCAATGCGGCAGATAGGCAAGCTGGTGGGAACTGCACTTATAGCCATCTGTATTATCTTTGCCAGCATCATGATAGTAGGTAAAGACAAGGGCGATACGGCTAAGCCGGAAAACTCTCTGACAGAGAAGGTTGTGCAAGACGAAAAGGAAGAAACGGGCGTAGTAGACAAGCTGTTCCATAGAGCCGACACCTGGAAGGCGCGCATCGATAAATGGACAAGTTCCAAAGCGATTGCACCGGAGGATGTAGACCTGGACAAGGATGCTCAGGTGGCACATGCCAACATCGCCATCGCCTCTTCCAACATCGCAGGAAACGGACCGGGCAACTCTGTAGAACGAGATTTTCTATCGCAAGCCTACTCTGACTTCATCTATGCCATCATCATCGAAGAAATGGGTATAGAAGGAGCCATCTTCGTGGCTCTGCTCTATATCTTCCTACTGTTCAGAGCAGGAAGAATTGCAAACAGATGCGAGAATAATTTCCCGGCATTCCTATGCATGGGACTGGCGATATTGCTGGTAATACAGGCTTTGTTCAACATGCTTGTAGCAGTGGGGCTTGCACCGGTAACCGGACAGCCTCTGCCACTTATCAGCCGAGGTGGAACATCCACCGTTATCAACTGTCTATATCTTGGCATCATTCTGAGCATCAGCCGTACTGCTAAAAAGAAAGAAGGGGCTCAAAACATGCCAAATTCTGACAAAATAGCTGTTGCATAAAAAAAAGTATAATTAATTAAGCAAAAAATGCCATTAAATGGATTTTTTTGCTTACCTTTGCGTTGGATTTATGACCTTCGGGTCAGCAAACTAGAATGGATATGAATAATGAACTAAGAATTATCATAAGCGGAGGCGGTACAGGTGGTCATATATTCCCTGCTGTATCCATCGCAAATGCCATCAAGGCGAAACGCCCTGATGCTAAAATTTTGTTCGTAGGAGCACTCGGCAGAATGGAAATGCAGCGTGTTCCTGCTGCAGGTTATGAAATCAAAGGATTGCCAATCTGCGGCTTCGACAGAAAACATCTGCTCAAAAATGTCGCTGTACTCTTCAAGATATGGAAAAGTCAGCACATGGCTAAGAACATCATCAAGAACTTCAAGCCAATGGCGGCTGTAGGAGTGGGCGGCTACGCCAGTGGACCAACTCTCAATGTTTGCGCCAGCAAAGGTATTCCTTGTCTCATTCAGGAACAGAACTCATACGCAGGTGTCACCAATAAGCTCTTGGCTAAGAAGGCTGAAAAGATATGCGTGGCTTACGAAGGAATGGAGCGTTTCTTCCCTGCCGACAAGATTATCATGACGGGTAACCCAGTCCGACAGAATGTACTTGATTCTACTATCAGCAAGGAAGAGGCTAGAAAGCAATTCGGACTCGATCCGGAAAAGAAGACCATCCTGCTCGTAGGTGGTAGCCTCGGAGCCAGAACCATTAACGAGAGCATACTTCAGCACCTCGACCTGGTGAAGGAAAGCGGTGTACAGTTCATCTGGCAGACTGGTAAATACTACAATGCTGCTATCATGGAGCAACTTAAAGGTAAGGAATTGCCTATGCTCAAGGTAACAGACTTCATCAGCGACATGGGCGCAGCTTACAAGGCAGCCGACCTGGTTATCAGCCGTGCCGGTGCCAGCAGCATCAGCGAGTTCTGCCTCATCGGCAAAGCCGTCATCCTGGTTCCAAGCCCTAACGTGGCAGAAGATCACCAGACCAAGAATGCCATGGCATTGGTCAACAAGGATGCTGCCATCTACGTCAAGGACGCAGACGCACCTGAGGTATTGCTGAAGAAAGCCGTTGAAACAGTGAAGGACGAAGCCAAGCTCGCTTCACTCTGTGAGAACATTAAGAAATTAGGATTAAAGAACTCAGCCGACGTCATCGCCGACGAAGTCATCAAATTAGCAACAAAGTAATGGAAATCAAAGATATTAAAGCAGTTTATTTTGTAGGAGCAGGTGGCATAGGTATGAGTGCCATTGCAAGATACTTCCTCAACAAGAAGTTGGTAGTAGCAGGATATGACAAGACTCCATCCAATCTGACTCATGAGTTGGAGAAAGAGGGAATGCTCATCCACTATGAGGAAAACGTAGACCTGATTCCTGAAGCTTGCAAAGATGCCAAGACTACATTGGTCGTCTATACACCAGCTATTCCAGCAGAACACAAGGAACTGGTTTTCTTCCATGAGAACAACTTCACCATCGAGAAGCGTGCACAGGTTTTAGGAACATTGACACGTACTCACAAAGGATTGTGCGTAGCAGGTACTCACGGCAAGACATCAACTTCTACCATGTGTGCCCATATCATGCACCAGAGTCACGTTGACTGCAATGCCTTTCTGGGAGGTATCTCTAAGAACTACGGCACCAACTACATCCTCTCCGACAGGAGCGACTACGTAGTAATCGAGGCAGATGAATTCGACCGCAGCTTCCATTGGTTACGTCCATGGATGAGCGTCATCACATCTACAGACCCTGACCACCTGGATATTTATGGCACCAAGGAGGCTTATCTTGAAAGTTTCCGCCACTATACAGAATTGATTCAGCCTGGCGGTGCGCTTATCATCCACAAGAATCTGGAAATGAAGCAGCACGTACAGAACGGCGTCAAGATATATGAATACAGTCAGGACGAAGGCGACTTCCACGCAGAAAACATCAAGATAGAGAATGGCGGAATCACATTCGATTTCATCTCTCCTATCGAGAACGTAACAGGCGTAGAACTTGGTCAGCCTGTGCCAATCAACATCACAAACGGTGTGGCTGCCATGGCTATGGCGCAGTTGAACGGCTGCACGGCTGATGAGCTTCGTTACGGCATGAAGACCTACGGTGGAGTGGATCGCCGCTTCGACTTCAAGATCAAGAACGACAAGCTTGTATTCCTCTCTGACTACGCTCATCACCCAAAGGAGATTTACCAGAGCGCCAAGAGTATTCGTGAGCTTTACAAAGATCGCAAGATTACGGCTATCTTCCAGCCACACCTCTATACCCGCACCCGTGACTTCTACAAGGACTTTGCCAATAGTTTGAGTCTTCTTGACGAAGTGATACTCTGCGATATCTATCCTGCTCGCGAACAGCCAATTCCAGGAGTAACTTCCAAGTTGATTTACGACAACTTGAAGCCTGGTGTTGAAAAGAGCATGATTCACAAGGAAGATGTACTTGACTTGGTAAAGAACAGGGATTTCGATGTACTTGTTGTATTAGGAGCTGGCGACTTAGACAACTACGTACCACAAATTACAGAGATTCTAGAAAAGAAATAAATGCATATCCATAACATAAGAAAATAAATGCACATCAATTGGAAGAAAATCACAATCATCACACTAGACCTTATCATAGGTACATATCTAGTGTTTGCCTTCACCAAGTTTAACAAACCTGATGAAGCAAATCTGGTATGCACTAAGGTGAACATCAACATACAAGACGAGATGACCAATGGTTTTCTGAATGCGAAGGAAATCAAGAAACGACTGGAGATAAACAAGCTCTATCCGCTGGCAAAACCACTGAACGACGTGAATGCCAGAAAGATAGAAGAATCGTTGAAGACCAGTCCTTTCGTAAAGACGGCAGAATGCTATAAGACCCAAGAAGGTCTGGTAGATATCTACCTCACCCAACGCATGCCAATCGTAAGAATCAAGAGCATCAACAATGAAGATTATTACATAGATGATCACTATCAGATTATGCCCAACACCAACTATACCAGCGATATCATCATCGCTACCGGGTATATCAACAAGTGGTTTGCCAAGAAATACATCTCATTACTAAGCAAGGCTCTGATGACTAGTGAATTGTGGAGAAACCAGATAGAACAGATAAATGTGCTGCCCGACAGAGGCATTGAGCTAGTGCCACGAGTGGGCAACCACATTGTATATCTAGGCTGCTTGCCGGAGACCAATCACATTGACAAGAGAGAAAAAAACATCAATGAATTCGTCAAGAAAAAGATGGATAGGTTGGAGAAATTCTACAAGTATGGCCTCTCACAAGCAGGTTGGAACAAGTACTCATATATAAACATCGAGTTCGACAACCAGATTATTTGCACAAAGCATCACAATAGCTAATTTAAAATTGAAACAGAAAAGATAATATAAGAACTATGCCAAAGGAATTTATTGTAGCTATCGAACTTGGTTCATCCAAGATGACAGGTATAGCAGGTCAGAAGAATTTAGATGGTAGCATCACCGTACTTGCTATCGTCGAGGAGAACTCATCTTCTTGCATCAGAAAGGGAGTCATATACAACATCGACAAGACCTGCCAGTGCCTAACAAGCATCATCAAGAAATTGAAGAATATCTTGAAGCAAGATATTGCTCAAGTTTATGTGGGCGTAGGAGGACGATCAATACGAAGCATCAAGAATGTGATCGTAAAAGACTTGCCAGGCAACTCCATCATATCTCAGGAAATGATCAACGAAATCATGGACGTAAACCGCAACATGACATACCCTGATCAGGAGATTTTAGATGCAGCAACACAAGAATATAAAATAGATAACCAATTCCAGACTGACCCAGTCGGCATACAGTGCAACCATCTGGAAGGTATCTTCCTGAACATTCTTTGGCGCAAGAATTTCTACAATAACATCAATACATGCTTCGAAAATGCCAACATCCCTATCGCTGAGATGTATCTCGCACCTTTGGCTATGGCTGACAGCGTTCTCAACGACTCGGAAAAACGCGCTGGATGTATGTTGGTAGATTTAGGTGCCGACACAACAACGGTCTCTGTATATTATAAAGGTATCCTCCGTCACTTGTCTGTCATCCCATTGGGTAGCAGCAACATTACAAAGGACCTTACATGCCTGCAGGTAGAAGAGACTGATGCTGAAAACATGAAATTGAAATACGCCAAAGCATATACAGACATCAGTAATATTGACCCAACCCTCAACTATCAGATAGATCGAGACCGATACGTAGAAAGCAAGAAGTTTATCGAAATCGTAGAGGCTCGTGTTGAGGAAATTGTAGAGAACGCCTGGTTCCAGGTTCCTGTAGAGTACTCTGACAAGCTGATGGGCGGTATTATTCTGACTGGCGGCGGCAGCAACATGCCTGAAATCGATAAGGTATTCAAGACACATACCCATATCGAAAAGATTCGCATTGCTAAATTTGTCAGCCAGACCGTGAATTCAAAAGACCCAAAGATTACCAATCACAACGGTATGATGAATACTGTATTGGGATTGTTGGCTAAGGGTAACATGAATTGTGCAGGCAACGAAATTGGTACAGATCTCTTCACCTTTGCAGAGACGACACCTGTCAATGACTTGCATAAGACACCAAGAAATCCAAACGAAACTGTAGGTACGGGCGTTGTTCTAACCGCTGCAGAAAAACAGAAGGCAGAGGAAGAAGCCAAGCGCAAGAAAGAGTTGGAAGAGGAAGAAGCAAGAAAGGCTGCAGAAGAAGAAGCTGCTAAACAGGCAAAAGAAAGAAAAGAAAACAGCCTCCTCCACAAGATGATGAGAGGCATCAAGAGCTTCGTTAAGGACACCATCTCTGAGGAAGAATAAAAAAAGTGACTATTACAATAAATATTAAGATTATACAACTATGCTAGATAATAACAATTCACCACATATTCTCGACTTTGGTGAGCCAGAGAAAGAAAACAGCATCATCAAGGTGATTGGTGTTGGTGGTGGCGGCGGTAACGCTGTAAACCATATGTATCGAGAAGGCATTCACGATGTGAGTTTTGTGCTCTGTAATACAGACAATCAAGCACTCAACGATTCCCCTGTACCTGTACACCTGCAGTTAGGAAAAGAAGGACTTGGAGCCGGCAACAAGCCTGCAAAAGCCCGCCAAGCAGCAGAAGAGACATTGGAAGACATCAAGAATATGCTCAACGATGGTACTAAAATGGCATTTATCACTGCCGGAATGGGTGGTGGTACCGGTACCGGTGCTGCTCCAGTCATCGCCAGAGTAAGTAAGGAACTGGGCATTCTTACTGTAGGTATCGTTACCATTCCTTTCCGATTTGAGGGTCCTAAGAAAATCGACCAGGCTCTCGATGGCGTTGAGGAAATGTCTAAACATGTAGATGCATTGCTGGTTATCAACAACGAGCGTCTCCGCCAGATTTATCCAGACCTCGCTGTACTCGATGCATTCGGTAAAGCCGATGATACATTGAGTGTTGCTGCCAAGAGTATCGCTGAAATCATTACCGTTCACGGACTTATCAACCTTGACTTCAACGATGTGAAGACTGTATTGAAAGATGGTGGCGTTGCTATTATGAGTACAGGTTATGGTGAGGGAGAAGGTCGTGTCAAGAAGGCCATCGAAGATGCATTGAATTCACCATTGCTCAATGATAATGATGTATTCAACTCTAAGAAAATCCTTTTGAGCATAGCTTTTGCAAGCGAAAAGAAGGACAATCCTGGCTTGACAATGGACGAGATGAACGACGTCAACGATTTCATGGAGAAGTTTGGAGACGACTTCGAATTGAAATGGGGATTGGCCATCGACCCAGAATTGGGTAGCAGGGTTAAGGTTACCGTTTTGGCAACAGGATTCGGTCTCGAGGATGTAGAAGGCATGAACCGCCATCTCAAGAAACATACAGAAGAAGAATCACGTCGACTTGCTGAGGAAGAAGAAAAGAGAGCTGAAAGAGAAGACAGACGTAAGCGCTATTACGGTACTGACGGTAATACAACACAGTACAAACGCCATCCTCACATCTTCCTGTTCCGCCAGGAGGATCTTGACAACGAAGACGTTATCCTGCAGGTAGAAAATACACCTACCTATAAGCGTACACGCCAGACCCTCGAAGAAATCCGAAACATCGCTTCAGGCAATGCAGAACCTAAAGACGATAACAACGGAGATGCAGCAGCTGTACAGGGAGTCATCAGTTTTGCTTAAGCAATAACCGTTGACAACTAAGCGAACAGCTCTTTGAGAACAGAAAAACTCCTCATTTCCGGGAAACCAGGAACATGAAGTTTAAAATATTCCAGAATCACCTCTACACATCTGTTTCTTTCCATACGAGACATTGTGTAGAGGTGCATTGTTTTATACTCCAAACGAAGCAGGGCAACCAACCGCAAAGAATCCTCCCTATTTAAATAATGTACGTGCGTAGGAACATAGGGTACAAAACATCCATCAACCAAATCAAAATAATCACCGCTCATTCCACTTTCAATATTAGGCGAAAAACCTAAAAAGAAAGTCAGGCGAATCATAAAGACAATATGAAAGTTGGAAAAACTCCCCTCCACTCTATCCAGCCATTCAATACTATCCTGCATAAAGAGATATAGCGAGGCATTGGCTTGCTCATTTTTCGTGGTATAAGACAACAACTCAGCCAAGAACATGGAAATAGCCAATTTGTAAGGAGAGAAAGGAATATCAATAAACGCATAACCGATGGAAGCCTCCCGGATACGTTGAAGATTAGACTTGGGACGATAATCAAATTCCAATTGCAATAACATCAAGGGCTGAAACAACTGACGCTTCAACCTTCCCTTAGAAGACTTGGGTATACGGACCATAAAAGACAGTCTACCCAACTTTTCTGTGAAAAAATCCACGATAAGTTGAGCATCCCCATACTTGATAGTTTGCAACACGATTGCCCGGGTTTTAACTTCCATTTTGTCAAATATACTAAAAAACAGGGCAAAATTACAAAAAAAAACGCATTTAGAGAAAATTTTCAGTAAAAAATTTGCAGGAATCAAATAAAAGTAGTAACTTTGCACCCGCAAAACAGCGATGGTCCCTTCGTCTATCGGTTAGGACGAGAGATTTTCATTCTCTAAAGAGCAGTTCGACTCTGCTAGGGACTACAAATAACAAGAATATAAAAAAATAACATAAAAAAGAAGATGGCAAATCATAAATCATCAATCAAGAGAATCCGTCAGGACAAGAAGAAGGCTTTGCACAATAAGTATTATGCAAAGACTATGCGCAATGCTGTCCGCAAGTTGCGCAACATGTCTGACAAGGAAGAGGCTGTAAAGCTCTATCCTACAGTTCAGAAGCTTTTAGACAAGTTGGCTAAGATCAACGTTATCCACGAGAACAAGGCTGCAAACTTGAAGTCTGGTCTTACACAGCACATCGCTAAGTTGGCCTAACTTATAAGTCGAAGCAAAAAATAAATAAGGCTGCAATCCTTCAAGAAGGGTGGCAGCCTTATTCTTTTTATCACCACCTTAACATTTTCACGATTCCCCATCTATTTCACCGCTCTATCTACCTGTCATTTTGCTATCGTAAGCACAACGTTTTTCGCACTTTTTCCAGCTATTTCTTACACTTCTCAAAAAACTTCTGTTTTTATCTCTTTTTTCGCTATTTTTCACAAAGAAAACCTTCTGTATCTCAGCTTTTTTTAGTATCTTTGCACAGAAATAAGACAATACTAAAATGGCAGATAATCAAAACAACGCAAATAATTACTCAGCGAGTAACATTCAGGTCCTTGAAGGCTTGGAAGCTGTTCGCAAGCGCCCAGCGATGTACATTGGTGACATCTCTGAAAAAGGTCTTCACCACTTGGTCAACGAAACTGTTGACAACTCTATTGATGAAGCAATGGCTGGCTACTGTACAGACATTGAAGTTACCATCAACGAAGACAACTCTATCACTGTAGAAGATAATGGACGTGGTATCCCTGTGGATATGCACGCGAAGCTACATAAATCAGCCCTTGAAGTCGTAATGACCGTGCTCCATGCCGGTGGTAAGTTCGACAAGGGTTCATACAAAGTTTCCGGTGGTTTGCATGGTGTGGGTGTAAGTTGTGTAAACGCACTCTCTTCCCACATGCTGTCACAGGTCTTCCGTGGCGGCAAAATCTACCAGCAGGAATACGAAAAGGGTAAACCTCTTTATCCCGTCAAGGTAGTAGGTGAAACCGATAAGCGCGGTACACGCCAGCAATTCTGGCCGGATCCAACCATCTTTACCCACACAGTCTATAGATGGGACATCATTGCTAACCGTATGCGCGAGTTGGCATTCCTCAACGCAGGCATCAAGATAACCTTGAAAGATTTGCGCCCTGACGAAGAAGGCAAGACCAAGGAGGAGGTATTCCATGCCAAGGATGGTTTGAAGGAATTCGTCCGTTACGTAGACCGTCACCGCACTCACCTCTTCGATGATGTTATCTATCTGAAGACCGAGAAGCAGGGTATTCCTATCGAGATTGCTGTGATGTACAACACAGACTATTCAGAGAATATCCACTCATACGTCAATAACATCAACACCATTGAGGGTGGTACCCATCTGACTGGTTTCCGCATGGCGTTGACTCGTACTCTGAAGGCTTACGCAGAAGCCGACCCGACCATCTCTAAGCAAATAGAGAAGGCAAAGGTAGAGATTGCACCAGAGGACTTCCGCGAGGGTCTTACAGCCGTCATCTCTATCAAGGTGGCAGAACCTCAGTTTGAGGGACAGACCAAGACCAAGCTCGGTAACAGCGAGGTTCAGGGAGCCGTCCAACAGGCAGTAAATGAAGCTTTGGCTGATTACCTGGAGGAGCATCCAGACGAAGCTAAGCGCATCTGCGAGAAGGTGGTATTGGCTGCTACTGCACGTATTGCAGCCCGCAAGGCACGTGAAAGCGTACAGCGCAAGAACTTCATGACAGGTGGTGGTCTGCCTGGTAAGCTTGCAGACTGTTCCATGAAGGATCCTAAGGAATGCGAGATTTTCCTTGTCGAGGGTGATTCCGCTGGTGGTTCAGCCAAGCAGGGTCGCGACCGTTTCCGCCAGGCTATTCTCCCATTGCGTGGTAAGATTCTGAACGTAGAAAAGGTTCAGTGGCATAAAGTATTCGAAGCTGAGTCTGTCATGAACATTATCCAGAGTATCGGAGTTCGCTTCGGTGTAGACGGTGAAGACAGCAAGGAGGCAAACACAGACAAGCTGCGTTACGACAAGATTATTATCATGACCGATGCCGACGTCGATGGTTCACACATCGACACATTGATTATGACTTTGTTCTATCGCTTCATGCCAAAGGTTATCGAGGAAGGTCACTTGTACATCGCTACTCCACCTCTCTACAAGTGTACTTACCGTAACAAGGTGAGCGAGTATTGCTATACAGAGCAGCAGCGCCAGGCATTCATCGACAAGTATGGCGAGGGGTTGGAAGACAAGAATATTCACACTCAGCGATACAAAGGTTTGGGTGAGATGAACCCAGAGCAGCTTTGGGAAACCACTATGGACCCATCTACCCGCTTGCTCAAGCAGGTAACCATCGATAATGCAGCTCAGGCTGACGAGATTTTCTCTATGCTGATGGGCGATGATGTGGAGCCACGCCGCGAGTTCATTGAGCAGAACGCTACTTATGCCAATATCGACGCTTAAAGTTAACACGAACATATTGGGGGCAGACTAGGCAAGAGTCTACCCCCTTTTTTAGATAAGCTCATCCTATGGGCATCACTTCCAAGCATCATATTTTAACAACTAACAAAACAGAATTTATGAAGCATCTGCTTTTTACGCTTGCACTAACAGCCTCTGGTCTTTTGAACTGCCAGGCGGCAACTGTTAGCAAAATACCGCAACCCAACAAGTTGTGGTACAACAAACCTGCATACGCCTTCGAAGAGTCACTGCCGATAGGCAATGGCAAACTGGGTGCGCTAATTTATGGTGGAGCCAATAATGACTCTATCCAGCTCAATGACATCACCCTTTGGACGGGTGTTCCTGTAAATCCCAACGAAGGTGGCGATGCCTTCAAGTGGATTCCAAAAATCAGAGAGGCGTTGTTTAAAGAGGATTACAAGACTGCCGATTCCCTGCAGCACTATGTACAAGGTCACAACTCGGAGTTCTATCAGCCGCTGGGCATGATCAACATCAAAGACTGCAACCAGGGCGAGTTTACGGATTATTACCGCGAACTGAGCCTCGACAACTCCCTGGCTACTGTTCATTACAGGCGCAACGGCATTCAATATACCAAAGAGTATTTTGCTTCTCATCCCGACAAGATGATTGCCATCAAGCTGAGTGCCTCCCAAAAGAGAGCCATCAACAGCGACATCTCCCTCACCTCCCTCATTCCCCATCAGGTGAAAGCATCTAGAGGACAGCTCACCATGACGGGACATGTGCTCGGTGACGAAGCCAACAGCACGCATTACTGTGCCATGCTTCAGGTGAAGAACACCGACGGAAAAGTGTGGGCAAGCGATTCAGTTCTCCATCTGAAGGATGTGAGCGAGGCTATCATCTATCTCATCAACGAAACGAGTTACAATGGCTTCGACAAGCATCCCGTGAAGGAAGGTGCTCCATACATAGAGAACGTAGCCGATGATGCCTGGCATCTTGCCAACTTTACATACGATGAATTCAAGCAGCGCCACATCGCCGACTACAAGAAGCTCTTTGACAGAGTAAGCCTGAACCTGAAAGGAGCCAAATATGATGCCACCCGCCCTACCGACAGGCAATTGCTCGCCTACAGCGACAACCACGAGAACAATCCTTATCTGGAACAGCTCTACTTCCAATATGGCAGATACCTACTCATCAGCAGCAGTAGAACCAAGGGCGTGCCAGCCAACCTGCAGGGACTCTGGGCACCAGCCCTCCGTTCGCCATGGCGCGGCAACTATACCATCAACATCAACCTGGAAGAAAATTACTGGCCGGCAGAAGTTACTAACCTACCAGAACTGGTTGCCCCGGTAAACGGATTGGTTGAAGGCATGTCGGTGACAGGCCGACACAATGCCCAGTATTTCTACGGCATCGATAAGGGATGGTGCGCCGGACACAATACAGATGCCTGGGCGATGAGCAATCCTGTGGGAACCGGAAACGAGAGTCCACAGTGGAGCAACTGGGCGATGGGTGGAGCCTGGCTCGTAGAAACCCTTTGGGATCACTACGACTATACGCGAGATACCGAATATCTTCGCAATACAGCCTACCCTTTGATGAAGGGCGCTGCCGACTTCCTGCTGGAGTGGCTTATCCCGAATCCACACAATCCAAACGAACTGATTACAGCCCCTTGCACATCGCCAGAGGCAGATTACATCACCGATAAGGGCTACCGCGGCAGCAGTTTCTATGGCGGAACCGCCGATCTCGCCATCATCCGCGAGCTCTTTAAGAACACCATCAAGGGAGCAAAAGCCCTGGGTATCGACAACGATTACCAGCAGCAGTTGCAATCGGCCCTCAATCGCCTGCGCCCTTACCACATCGGGAAGCGAGGCAATCTGATGGAGTGGTATCACGATTGGGAAGACCAGGATTGGCATCATCGCCACCAGTCACACCTGCTGGGACTCTATCCGTTCCATCAGATTTCGGTAGATAAGACTCCGGAGCTTGCTGCTGCCGCAACCAAGACTCTTGAAATCAAGGGCGATAATTCCACCGGCTGGAGTACTGGCTGGAGAATCAACCTCTGGGCGCGCCTGCATCGTGCCGACAAGGCCTACCAGATATACCGCAAGCTGCTCACCTACGTAAGCCCTGAAGTTTACAAGGATAGCAAGCACCATAGCGGTGGCACCTACCCTAACCTCTTTGATGCCCATCCACCATTCCAGATTGATGGCAACTTCGGTGGCACAGCAGGTGTATGCGAGATGCTGATGCAATGTGATGGCGAGACGATGGATTTACTCCCTGCCCTTCCTAAAGAATGGTCTGCAGGAGAGATAAAGGGTATCAAGGCTCGCGGCAATTACGAGGTTGCACTATCATGGAATAAAGGACAAGTTAAGAAAGCTATTATTACCAGCAAGAACGAAGGAAGTCTGACCGTCAATTACAACGGAAAGCAGAAAGTCCTCAACTTCAAGGCTGGAGAAACAAAATTGATCAAATAAATGAGATATATAACTTCTCTCATATTTTCATTACTATGGGTACTGAGCTCCAATGCACAAGAGTTCGGTACCCATTGGATTTCATATCCACTCCCCGATGAATCAGCAGAAGTATGGTTTAGAAAAAACTATGTCATGCCACATCGCCCACTACAGGCATTCGCAAATGTTGCCAGTACAGGCGACTACAAGATATATATAAATGAAAGAAACGTAACGGGAAGCTTAAAATTCGAAGGCATCAAGAATGATGTACTCCAATCACGCACTTTTGATATCACCCGATATCTGAAAGCCGGTGACAACGTCATTGCTGTATGGTATGCACCTCAGGGCAAGCCTAGCCATGGCAAACAGCTTTCACTGGAGATATACGGTTGGGATCAGGACAGCGTTCCTTTCCACCACCAAACTGATGGCTCCTGGCTCTGTCGACAACCCAAGGATTGCTATTCTGGAGAAAGTGAGCGTTTTGATGCCCGTACCAACATCATTGATTGGAAAACTGAAGAGTATCAACCGTATGGTTGGCATCGTCCTACAGGAAGCATGGACATTGACAGAAGTCTTCCTACAGAAGAATTCAAGGTGTGTCAATCTGAGAATAAATTAGGAAAAGTCCTCAAACCCATTCGTACCTATAACGACTCTTTAGGCTACAATATTGACTTTGGTCGTCCCTTCTATGGCACCATCCGTATTACCATCAGAGAGGCCCACAGAGGAGAAAAACTGAACATCAATGGGTTTCAATACGTTTGCAACGGAGAATTGGATGAACAGGCTTTCTTCCGCTTCAGATTTCAAAATCAAAGAATCTATACCCTCACATGGAATGGCAGATTCAAAAAAAGCAATATCGTAAATATTGAAGGATTAGAGATTTCGGAATAAGCTAGCAAGCTTTTCGAAATCTCTTTTTTATTATGCTAAAAAACTTTGTTGCACCAAATAAAAAAGACTTTGGAAATCATATCTTCCAAAGTCTCAAACTAAACTGAATTTAATCTTCCAAATCGGCAAGCAACTGCTCTGCCACTTCGCAAAGCTCACCATACCATTCCTTACCGAACTTCTCAATCAGCGGACCTTCCAGGAACTTATAAACCGGAAGGTTCAACTCCTCACCCTTCTTGATGGCATCCTTGCAGATGCGCCACTTGTTATAGTTGATGCCATACACCTCGTTGCCGAAATCCTTGGCACGGATTGGATACAAAGCACAGGAGATAGGCTTCTTGAACTTCGACTTTCCTTCGCGATAAGCACGCTCCAAGGCACAGAGACAACAGTTAGGAATCGTATGTCCATCGCCCAGGTCTTTCAAATCCTGATAGCAGGTAAACACACAATCCTTACCATTCACGATACTCGTTACCAAATCGCCTTCAATATCGGTATAAGCCACGCCCTGCTTATCTATGATAGCCTGGGCAGAAGCCGAGAGATCATCCCAAACCACATCCAGCGCATCCTCAATCTCCATAATCTCCTCCAGGGTAACAGGAGCTCCCGCATCGCCTTCAATGCAGCATTCGCCCTTGCAGGCATCAAGGTCGCAACAGAATTTTTCGGTGATAATATCAGGTGAAACCAACACGTTGCCCACCTGCAGAATACGCAGTTCGTCTTTCTTCATAATGTTTTTTGAGATGAATAAATTTCTTTGAGTGTATAATAAAAATAATGATAGCTACCCATGAGTGGATAGCTATAAATTGATAGGTGTACCTACCATTGGATAGGCGCAATTCCGTTCTGCTGCAGATACGCATTGCAGCGGGAGAAATGATGATTGCCAAACCATCCGCCTCTGTTGGCTGATAATGGCGAAGGATGAACGCTTTCCAATATCAGATGCTTGCTTGTATCGATGAGCTTCGCCTTGCTCCGGGCATAACCGCCCCAAAGGATAAACACCAGGTGCTCCTTATCCTTGCTGAGCGCCTTGATGGCAGCATCGGTAAACTCCTCCCAGCCTTTGCGCTGATGACTCGCAGCCTGATGGGCACGAACGGTCAACGTGGCGTTGAGCAACAGGACTCCCTGCTTTGCCCAGCGGGTTAAATCGCCCGTGGCTGGCATCGGAGTACCGAGATCCATCTGAATCTCCTTGAATATATTAATCAATGATGGCGGAAAAGTGATTCCGTCCGGCACAGAGAAACTCAGTCCCATCGCCTGACCCGGCTCATGGTATGGATCCTGTCCGATAATCACTACCTTCACATCATCAAAAGGACAGAGATTGAAGGCATTGAAAATCAAGCGGCCAGGAGGATAACAGGGCGTACGCAGGTATTCCTCTTTCACGAAGTTGGTGAGGTCAACAAAATACTGCTTGTCGAACTCTTCTCCTATATGCTGTTTCCAACTTTCTTCTATCTTTACGTTCATGCTTAATATAAATTCAAAAGTATCTTAAGATACTTACGCAAGTATCCTAAGATACTTGGCCAAGTATCTTAGGATACTTTTTTGAGGTATATAAAATCGTTTTTACTTGTTGTCAGAAATCAAGTTCTCACCAGTCATATCAGCTGGCTGCTCCAAACCCATGATGTGGAGGATAGAAGGAGCAACGTCTGCCAAACGGCCATCCTTAACGGTAGCTGAGTTGTTGTCAGTTACGTAGATGAATGGAACTGGGTTCAAAGAGTGAGCAGTGTTTGGTGTACCGTCCTCGTTGATAGCGTGGTCTGCATTACCGTGGTCAGCGATGATGATAGCCTCATAATCGTTAGCCTTGGCAGCCTCGATAACGTCCTTTACACAGTTGTCAACAGCGTGAACAGCCTTAGCGATAGCGTTGTAGATACCTGTGTGACCTACCATATCACCATTAGCGAAGTTTACAACGATAAAGTCGTACTCCTGAGTGTTGATAGCACCAACCAACTTATCCTTTACCTCGTAAGCGCTCATCTCTGGCTTCAGGTCGTATGTAGCTACCTTTGGAGAAGGAACCAGGATACGGTCCTCGCCCTCGTATGGAGTCTCACGACCACCATTGAAGAAGAATGTTACGTGAGCATACTTCTCTGTCTCTGCAGTGTGGAGCTGCTTCTTGCCCTGTGCGCTCAAGTACTCGCCGAGAGTATTCATTACGTTCTCCTTAGGGAAGAGGATGTGAACGCCCTGGAAGCTTGCATCGTATGGAGTCATGCAGTAGTACTGCAAGTCCTTGATGGTGTGCATGCCTTCCTCTGGCATATCCTGCTGAGTCAATACCTGTGTCAACTCCTTGGCACGGTCGTTACGGTAGTTGATGAAGATAACAACATCACCCTCCTGAATAGTACCGTCAACCTTAGAGTTATTGATTGGCTTGATGAACTCGTCTGTTACGTCCTCATCATAGCTTTCCTGCATTGCCTTCACCATATCGTCAGCCTGCTTACCCTTACCCTCAACGAGCAAGTCGTATGCTTCCTTCACACGGTTCCAGCGCTTGTCACGGTCCATAGCATAGAAACGACCTACGATGCTTGCGATGTGTGCACCGTTCTTGTCGCAGCAAGCCTGCACCTCCTCGATGAAGCCCTTACCGCTCTTTGGGTCTGTATCACGGCCATCCATGAAGCAGTGAACGTATGTCTCCTTCAAACCATATTCCTTACCAATCTCAATCAACTTGAAAAGGTGATCCAAAGAAGAGTGAACACCACCGGTAGAAGTCAAGCCCATCAAGTGGAGTTTCTTACCAGTCTTCTGAGCATAGCTGTAAGCGTTGATGATCTCCTGATTCTTCAAGATGTCACCGCTCTCGCAAGCCTTGTTGATCTTAACGAGGTCCTGATATACCACACGACCAGCACCGATGTTGAGGTGACCTACCTCAGAGTTACCCATCTGACCGTTAGGAAGACCTACGTCCTCGCCACAAGTCTGGAGAGTAGAATGTGCAGAAACTGCTGTCAAATAATCGAGATAAGGAGTTGGAGTCTTGAAGATAACATCACCCTTATCATGCTTACCGATTCCCCATCCGTCGAGAATCATTAAAAGAGCTTTTTTTGCCATAATTACATAAAATAATTTAAATTCGAATTTCGACTGCAAAGTTACAACAAAATAGGTGAAGGACAAAATAAATTAAGATAAAAAAACTTCCACCTTTCTAAAAAGATGAGAGTTGATAACAAGATCAACAGGTTCGCAGGATATATCCCTTCTTGATGACGGCTTCGATGCTTACCTTTTCATCCAGGTTCAATGCACGTCGAAGATAGGTAATCTGCACGTTCAGGGCAAGGGAATTGGAGTATGAGTCATCCCCCCAGACTTCATTCAGTATGAAATCCCGCTCTACAAGCTGGTTCTGGTTCTCGGCAAGAAGCTTCAGAATTTCAGCTTGACGAGATGTGATGACTACTCTGGAATTACCACATAGCAGTTCATTCTGCGCATAGTAGAAGGCTATGGAACCGATAAAAACAGCAGTTTCTTCACCTTTGTCGTCTTCTTTCGGTTGCTTCAACTCATAAATCATATTCTTCAGGAACTCATGGCGAATGCCATCAATGCGTTTCTGGAAGACTATGGTCTTAACCAGATAATACAGACATCCTATCAATATGAAAAAGAGAAAGATGCTTCCTATCAATTGCCACATCATGGCTTTGAGCGTTCGAGTAATAGGAATGGGCACCTGAAAAGAAATACCTTGGCGAAACATTGGGTTCGTCTGATACTTTACCGTCACCACACGTGACCATCTGCCTTCGACATCATATTTTGCATTCAGGAAGACGGTCTTGTAATCCAGATGACGAAAAAAGGATATCTTCCCATATCCCTTATCATCCAGTAATCTTTGATAAGAAGCCAACGAGGGATGCTTACCTATATTAGCCAGATATCTGCTAATGATGAGATAAGCATCATCACCCGTAAGATCAGGATCATTCAAACGGACAAGAAAGCGGTGATTGTTCCAAAAAGAAAGCGTTGTACGGCTACATCCCTTCTTCATATCATATTCAGATTCTACCTTGAGCATAATCGTATCTCTTCTACCTTTCGTAGATGAATTTTCCTGTAACTTTTTTCTATTCTTCAAATCTTGCGCCAACACCTCATCACAATCCCTCTTGAATTGCTCTACCTGCTGGTCTAAGCTATATTGACATTGAAGATGGAGCCAATAAGCCTGCGTGCAGAACAACAATGCGATTGCTACTCCACATACCATCCATACTATTTTCAGCTTACTGTTACTGTTCATACTTTCCTAATCTTTTGAATTTTGACGGCAAAGTTACTGAAAAATCCGTAAACAAAGGCAAGAGTAATAAAATAATAATAGGCGAAAAGAAGCAAAAGTAATAACTCAGTAACAGAAATCATCGATTTCATCGGATGATCTCAGTACCTTTGCATCACAAAAACGAAAGAAACAGATAAAACAATGAATAATAGACGAAGATTATGAAAAAGGTATTATTAATAGCATGGCTTGCATTATATGCTTGCATGCTCCAAGCTCAAACAGTAAACCTGTTCGATGAATCAAGCATTGGCATGGGAGATTCCATTGATCAGGTAAAGTATCAGGTAGTATATGATGCCGAGTATATTTACGAAAAGAAATATACCAAGACCGACACCCTCATTGGCCGCATCGAAGAGAAAATGCTCTTGCAGATTGGCAACAAGTATTCCGCATTCTACAGTTATCCGATATTCCAAAGAGACTCTACCATCTCCGCAAATATGGGAAAAGGAATACCTGTCAATTTCTCCGGTAATGGCGGACAGATTAATTGGAAAGTATATAAGAACTATCCAGAACCGGGCAAGACTGCCTATCTCGATTTCTTTGCTGCCGACAGATATGTGTGCATAGAGCCGATGGAACCGATAGACTGGCAACTCACAGACAGTATCGATTACATCTGCAGTTACGAGTGCCACCAGGCTATTGCCAAGTTTAAGGGTAGAACATGGATTGCATGGTACACGGAAGACATCCCTATTGACAATGGTCCCTGGAAGCTGAGCGGACTGCCGGGATTGATTCTCAAGGCTCACGACTCCGAGAACGATTATGGATTTACAGCTGTAGGACTCACAACAGGCAAAGGCTCCATACCTATCTATTATAAAGGTAAGACTTTCGAGCCTATCGACCGTAAATCATTGACCTCCATTTACAAGAAATACTATGCCGATCCAATCGGTTATCTGCTTCAAGATGCCAAGTATGCTGCAATTGTAAAGATCAAGGATGAAAAAGGAAATATCCTGAAGCATTCCAAGCGTGCTGAGCCATACAATCCGATTGAAAGATAATTAGCAGTTTACTTTTTTGCCACACAAGCGTCTTAAAGACATCAACAAGATAAGTGTCTAAGGTAAAATAGAAAAGAGAGAAAAAAAATGAAGAAAATAATAGTTCTTTTCACTATTCTGTTCGTGGCGTGCCATGCGTTTGCCCAAGAGAAGATTAGCGGTTATGTGGAAGATTCACTTACACACAACCGTCTGACCAACGTATCGGTTACGCTGCTCCGCAATGGAAAGCCCTTGAAGTTTACACGCAGCAAGGAAGACGGAACTTTCCTGATTCCCATAGCACAAAAGCAAACTGGCGATATGCTGCAAGCTTCCTATATGGGCTATAAAAAGCAAAAAACGGCGATTTCATCGGGAAAAGAAACCATCATCAGTATGGCTTCAACAGCCTTTGTCCTGAAGGAAGTACAGGTAAAAGGCTCTCGCATCACGGGTCGAGACACCATTTCTTTCGATCTCACCCGCTTTACCAACGAACGAGATAACTCCCTGAAAGATGTACTGAAAAAGCTGCCAGGCGTGGATATAGAGAAGAATGGCCGTATCAACTACAATGGCAAGCCCATCAACCGATTCACAGTAGAAGGTCTCGACCTGACCGGTGGCAAATATAACCAGCTGGAAGAAAACATCAAGGCAAAAGATGTGAAAAAGGCCGAAGTCATCGAGCATGACCAACCTATCCAAGCGCTCCAGAACAAGACCTTTACGGATAATGTAGCGATGAACATCGCCCTGAAGGATAGTGCCAGAGACAAACTGTTGCCTACCATCAAGCCCTATCTGCTGGTTGGGAGTCCTACCCACGTAGGCGGAAGCATCAATATCATGCAAATTGGCAAGAAGAAACAGATGATGTATGATGCAGAATACGACAGAACAGGCAAAAATCTCGGCTATGCACTTAACCAACTCGCATCTTACAGCAATCGTCTGGCTCCTGCCTCCCTTCCATCATGGATATCAGTACCATCGCTTGACGCTCCTATCGACGAAGAACGCCTGCGCTTCAACACCTCACAAAAATACTCCATCAACCATATCAAGAAGAACAAGGACGATGCTGAGACTCGCATAGAAGCCAACTATCTTCGTACGGTAACCAGACAAGAACGAGAGAACATGAGTATCTATGACCTCGGCGGCGAAGCTCCCACAATTACCACGGAGCACAACCAAAAGACGATGATCAGCGATGCCTTCAATCTGCAATGGGAGAACAAGGTAAACAAGGCTGAGCATTATGGCAACGAGAGCATCAGCCTCAGCACAGCACAAAGCGACGGTTTGTCAAACATCAACGACACGCTTACCCAACGTGTCCGCATCCCAAAGCTCGACCTCTCGGCAAGTATCTACCGCCTCTTCGTCTTCAAGAAAAGTCAACTCTCTTGGCGTAGCACTGCCGACTATCACCATGGTGTGGCGGACCTCTACGTTAACGACGAGCGCAATCGCATCCGCACCAACCTTTGGCATACAGCCCACGCCTTACAGTGGATGAAGAATCGCTTCCACTGGACACAGGAATATAGAATGAGTATCGACCTCAACAACATCTATGCGAAATATCAGGAAAGAAGCGATGAAATCGGCAAAAACAACGGATTCATAGAAAACAGTCACGATGAAATCGGCAAAAACACTCTTAACATCACAGGGAAGTTCACCACTTTCTGGCAATACAAGACCGAGACGTTCCGTATGTCGTTCTCTCCCGATTTCATCTGGGAACGCTTCACCTATCCACAGAAAACTCTACTTACCATATCACCCTACCTTTACTTATATAAGAAATTGGATTTCCGTAGAGAGTTGACTATCTACACAGGATACAGTACCGGAACAGGCAATGCCACCAACTACGCCATGAAGCAATATCGCAAAAGTTATCGCTCTTGGTACACTTCGAGCGACATCATTCCGATAACTCGCTCTCTTTATGGCAAGTTGAGTTACGACTACAAGCGCCCTATCAAGGAAATCTTCTTCAGCGCATCGGTCAATGCCAGCAAAAACTGGATGAACACGGCATCCGACCTACGCATCGAGGATGGCAAATACTATACCTCATTATATAAGCAGGACAGCAAGAGCAACAATCTAGGGGCATCACTCTATATCTCCAAGGGTTTCTACGACCTTCATCTGAAGACCCGCCTGGAGGGCAGTTACAACTACAGCAAGGGTGAGCAATACAGCAGCGGCAAAGCCATCAGCTACACCGCCGACAACTATACTGTGAAGCCTAGCATCGACTTCTCGCCGTCCTGGTGTGCCTTTAGCTATGAGGGAGAATTCTCTTTTTACAACTCGAAACGTCAAAAAATGGCGAAGTCATCGTTATTTAATTGGCGTCAAAGCGTATCTGCCACCGCTACCATCAGCCATGTGGACCTCTCCTTCTCGCTCGTACATTATCGCAATAAGCTGCAAGAGGGCAGCCACCTTAACACCCTCCTTGGCGATGCTTCGGCAGTATGGAGAATGAAAAAGCTCCGCCTTTCTGCAGAGCTTCGAAACCTTTTCAACAAGAAGAATTATATGGAAACCATCTATAGCGGCATCAGCACATTGACCGACAGCTATCATCTTCGCCCTCGCGAACTGATGATTTCCGCCCAGTATTCCTTCTAAACAAGAACTCCCATCTCAGAAAAGAGACGGGAGTTCTTTGCTTTTAAGGATAAGAGACAAGGTTATAAGGGATTTTGACTTTTTAATTAATTTTTATTTGGAACATAACATTATTTTTTGTATCTTTGCAACTGATAATATCTTATTATTATCCCAATGATTATGCAAGAAACGAATAATATATTAGCAATATTAGACAACTACCTCCACGACAATCCTGATGAGATTGCAAAGGAGATGGCAAACGACTTCAGAAAACGAAGAATAGAGAAGAATCTGACACGTGAGCAAGTGGCAGACAAGTCAGGCGTTGCAGTCAGCAACATCACCAGATTCGAACAAAAGGGCCTCATCTCCCTCAAAAATCTGATAGGTATCGCCATAGCTTTGGAATACACATCAGAAATCAAGAACGTCTTCTCGCAACCCAAGTACTCCACCATGGAGGAGTTGCAACAGATAAAAAGAAACGCTAACAAGAAAAAGGCTTACAGACAATGAAACGTATAGAATCTTTAGCCGTGAAATATCACCAGGAGAAAGTCGGCACACTGTCATTGAGTGCCGATGGAAAGGTATGCACCTTCGAATATGACAATCAGTGGTTAGCATCAGGCTTTAGTATATCTCCGTTGGAATTGCCACTGAAGCCTGGTCTTTTCATTGCCAAAGCCACCCCTTTCAACGGGAACTTTGGCATCTTCGAAGACAGCCTTCCCGATGGATATGGTAGATACCTATTGCATAAAGCCTTGCTAAAAGAGGGCATCAACGACTTTGAGCTATCTGCTCTCGACCGACTGAGCATCGTGGGCAATGGAGGTATGGGCGCATTGACCTACGAACCTATAACTTCTATCCAAACTGGACACGAGATTGATGACTTTGACCTTTTACAAGCCAAAGCCTTGGAAGTATTGAAGGAGCAACAGGATAATGACGCAGGATTATTATTATATAATAGTGGTAATAGTGGCGGTTGTCGCCCGAAAGCCATTTTCACAAATGAGGATGTTCATTGGTTGGTCAAGTTTCGCCATACCTATGACCCTCAAGATATGGGAAAGCAAGAGTATCATTATAATGAGATAGCCAAGCAATGTGGTATCCAAGTACCCGACTTCAAACTGGTAAGCAACAAGTATTTTGCCTGCCGTCGCTTCGACATTTCTCCAACAGGCGAACGCATTCACGTAGCCACAGCTGGAGCCTTGCTCAACGTTTCCCTTTCCAACCCCATTCTCGATTATCTCAACCTTTTGGCGCTTACAGGTTATCTTACCCAGAGCCAGGAGGATGTGGAAGAGATGTTCCGCCGCATGGTTTTCAATTATATAATGGACAACAAGGACGACCACTGCAAGAACTTCTCTTTCTTGGTTCAGAAAGAGAGCGATGGCAAATGGCACTGGCATTTAGCTCCTGCCTACGACCTCACCCATTGCACCGAGGGATATAATGGAGAACACGCAACATCTGTAAATGGAACTGGGCATCCGACCGTAGAGGATATGATTGCCGTTGGCGTAAAGAATAAAATGAAGGAAAAGAGATGCCGCGAAATCTACGAAGAGATATCTTTACAGGTTAAGTCTGGTGAGAATATCTTTTAAGGGAAGATTTTCAATCTCTTCTTTCCCCATTTTACGGGTGTTTCTTCTAGATTGCCTCGTTCTAGAGTATTATTCACATAGACTACTTCTGCTTCAGATAATCCAACTGACCGTCATTATTCTGTTTACCTTTTCCCTATCTCTGCGTCTTACTCGTAAATAAGCATCAAAAAATAAATAGAGAACATGAAGAAACTTACATTGATTTTCGCAGCCATCCTCGCCTTAGGCAGCCTGACCGCAAAAGCACAGATGAGATCGGGCGTGGACACACTCACCCTCGACCAAGTGAAGTATCGCATCACCTACGATGCAAAACAGGTAAACGACACCACAGAAATGCCGTATATCTATCGCAAGGCACAGATGCGACTCGACATCGGTAGCAACATCACTCACTTCTATAACCAGTCCGAGGAGCAATGGGGACAGCAAGTCTTACAAATGATGCTTTCAGGCGGTGTCATTGACCTAAGAAAAGCCAAGCCGGTAAAATGCATGGACTTTGAATTCCTCAAGAACTACCCAAAGAACGGTCAGACCCTATTTCAAGAATCGTGGGCTTTGAGAACCTATCACTGCATCGAAAAGGCCGAGACTCCTGATTGGCAACTCATCCCAGACAGCACCACAACCATCATCGGCTATCATTGCCAACTCGCCAAGACCAACTTCAAGGGAAGAACTTGGTTAGCTTGGTATGCTGAGGATATCCCTGTGTCAGAAGGTCCTTGGAAACTCTGCGGTCTGCCTGGTCTCATACTCCGTGCCTACGATGCACAGCAACAATTCTATCTCAACGCCATCGGACTGGAAGACTTGAAAGGCAAGGAGACTCTCAAATACGCCAAGCCAGAAAAGGCTGAGAAAGTTTCCCAGTCTGACCTCACCAAAATCAAGCAGAGAGACGATGGAAGCGAGATACTAAGAGATGAAAAATGGACAGATGAGAATGGAAAACCTATCAAACCAAAAGCAAGGAAACGTGTATTCAATCCAATCGAGCGATAGGGACATCTCAAAGGCTTTCCATTTCAGATTTTTGCGAGTTTTTACAAAAATCTGAAATAGAAAGCTTATTTTCTTGTTCTTATCGACAATTTATTGTACTTTTGCAAAAAGATTTCTGAAACAACAAATGTAAAGTTGATAATTTGACGATAACAATATGATTTATACAAGCAAGAAAATCATCATATTTCTGTTCACTATCATGCAGCTAGCCATTCTCGCCAGTTGCATGGACTCAGGATATCGCCTATCCTTCCCTGAGATAGACGACCTTGCCGACGAATACCCAGCACAAGCCAAGGTATTTCTCTCTCGTGCTGACAGCAACGACGACAAAGGCTACTATAAGCTCTTAACAGCCAAGATAGAGTATCAACTCAAGGGTTACATCTATAAAGAAAACGACATAGACGATGCCATCAACATCTTCGTGAACGAAAAGGATGAGCCCCTTCTTGCACGTTCCTTATATTATAAGGGAGCCTCGATACTCAACAACTATCGAGATACCACAAAAGCCATCAAATGGTTCTCACAGGCCATCGCCTACGATAGCAACATGAGAGAAAAGGAGAAGCTGGATATGTACGACATATTGTGTCGCATTACCCACCAAAACATTTACACCGTAGAGTTAGAAGACGAGGCTCGCCAAACCAACAATATCCGCTACCGTGCCTGGGCACTACTCTATCGTGGCATCAACAACCAAGATCAAGAACTTGCCAACCAAGCTTTCGAAGTTGCTAATCAAATAAAAGAGAACAAGGACAGCACCTTGGGACCCATGTACTATCATTACTTCCAAGCCTTGATGGACAGGGGCGATGTGCCTGATTCCATCTTGATAAGCTATGCAAAGAAAGCGCAAGACAATCACGGGGTAAAATATGACAACAACATCGATTTCTATCGCTTGCTCACAAGAAACAGCAAGGAAACCCATGCCTTCGCCATGCAGCATATCAAAGAAAACTATAGCATAAATCAAGAATACATACAGCCATGGGGATCCTATTCCTTTGCTTTAGGATATAAGTATTATCTCCCCTTATATTTTCTCTCCCTACAAAAAGGAGATACGCTCATGGCAAAGCGTGTTGCCCACGAACTACGACAAGAAGCTCCTTTGCTTGTCAAATACGAAAACTTAGGAAAGGAAAAGCAAGTAAAACTGATGTACGAGGGTGGTAACACCCGTTATCGCTATGAAAAGGTTAAGACCTATATATTTGTAGGAATCATCATCGTGCTCATCATTCTCCTGACGATGACTTACCTCTCTATTTCCAGAATCCGAAAGGCTCACCAAACTATAAAAAACTTGCATGAGTCACTGCACCAGTTAAAAGATGTGGAGAACTCTTCGTTATCGGAGCAATGCGAACGATTAAACCACGAAATCACCACCCAGCTTCGCAAACTGAAACGTCGTGACAAGGACATCGAGGAATACAAGGCTCAAATTACCGAGCTCACAGACATCAGCCAAGGCTTGGTGTATTATTCGATGACTATACAAAATCAAAACATCAGCCAGATAGGTAAGCAAGGCATCCGACAACTTCTCGCCAGCTTCAAGGTGATAGACGAGACGTATAACAAACGATTGGAGAACTACGACTTGAATCCATCACAAAGCCTCTTCTGCATCCTCTACCATATCGGCAAGAGCGATGAGGAAGTGATGCAAATCCTGCAATACTCTCTCTCGAATATCAGGGTAAGAAAGTCGAGAATCAAGAGTGACACTGGAGCAGAGTCATTTGACGACATCATCAGATAAGCACTCCCATAAGTTTTTCGCTATACTCCATTAACTTATCGAAGCATTACAAAAAGCTTGTATTTTAAGTTTTTTCTAATCGTAACTCGCTCGCTATCAATACATCTGTACTCACTGGCATGTAATTCCGATTTGGCTATCTCTATCATTTGTGTTACCTTTGCATCCGAAATTCAAAACATCAAACGACTATGAGAAGAATAACATTATTATTAGCAGCCATACTCACAGTATGCAGCTTGAATGCTCAGAAAGGCAACAAAAATGAGAAAGTGGTCAATATTGACAAGGTAAACTATCGCATCACCTACAATGGAAAAATGGTACCAGATACCACAGCAGTTCCCTACAACTATTGGGAGAGCGAAATGCGACTGGACATCGGTAGCAAGACAACTCATTTCTATGATAGAACCAAGCAAATATCCGATTCTATCATGGATGAACAAGCTAAGACGGGGCAATATGACATGAGTAAAATTCCTAGAGGTGGCAGAATCCGTTGGGAATTCTACAAGAACTATCCATCAAAGGGGCAAACAACTTTACTGGACAAAGTCCTTGGTAACTATTACCAATGTACAGAAAAAATCGAGGTACCAAACTGGCAGCTTATCCCAGATAGCACAACTACCATCATCGGCTATAAATGCCTGCTGGCAAAAGCACTCTTCAAAGGCAGGACCTGGTATGCCTGGTACTCAGAAGACATACCTATAAGCGAAGGACCTTGGAAAATTTCTGGACTGCCTGGTCTTGTTCTACTTGCTTACGACCAGAACAAACAATACATATTCAATGCTATCGGTATGAGCACATTGAATGGGACCGAAAGCATAACTTTCACGGAAAAGGCAAGAGAGAAAGTAACACAGAAAGAGTTAAGAGAGGCTAAGCATAAATTTGATGGCGCAGAAGCTCTCAAAGCAACAGCGAGAAAAACTGGAGTTACGTTTAAGAAATTACCCGAAGGTGCCATCAAGGCTCTAAACCGAAGCAACAAGGGCAACCCTATCGAGCTGGAGTAACTCCAGCTCGATTAACAGATCGTATCTACATCATAACAACAAACGGACAACATAAGAATGAAAAGATTTATATTCATCACTTGTTTGGTATTCATTGGAATCATCGGAATATCAGCCAAGAAAGAACAAACTCCCATCCATCGCTTGATACTGCAGGGCGACAGTTGCATGAACGAGCATGACTCGTTCCATGCCATCACCTATTACCAGCAATATATCAATGAGCATCCACACGATTTGAATGTTCTCAGAAAGCTCGCTTCTTGCTATCGTCTTCGTGGCGACAACAAAAACTGCATCGCCTGCATGGATAGCATTCCTAACGACAGTCTCAACCATGAAGACTTGCGCATGATGTTCTATTCCTATCTTAATCTTGGCGATAAAAAAAAGGTAGAATCATATGGCATGACTATCTATGGCAAATACCCATACGACGGGGAGGTATTTGCCACCCTACTTCAGCAATGGAACAACCATGGGAAGCCTGAAATGGTTTCAGCTTTCGCCTTGTCGTATGTTGAAAAACGTGACTCCACGAATATTCTCATCAACAAGGAGCTTGCCTATTCACTCTATTTACAGCTTAGATACGAGCAAGCCATCCCTAGATACAAGAAGCTTATAGCCGATGGATTCGACAATTTTGAGTCTAACCTCGTCATAGGATTGTGCTATTATAACTTGGAAAAGTACCGAGAAGCCTATACCTATCTGAACAAGGCGGCAGAGATGAAGAAAGACAACCCAAATATGAACTGTCTCTTCTACTTGGGCATGACTTGCAAGAAGATTTCCGAACAGACTAAGAACGTCGTGGAAAAGGAAACCATGGCAAGACACGCCATCATCAACCTGGAACGGTCTATAACCGTGGCTTACCCTCGCAGCCGTGGACTATATGTAAACCAGCAACTTGCTGAGCTTTATTACTATAAATTGGAATACGAGAATGCAGGTCATGCCTTCGCCCAGTGCATCGAATATGATGACGAGGACGATCCTCACAACTATTATAATGCTGCGCAAATGTATATCGGAGCCAAGATGAAGCCACAGGCAAAACTCTATCTCCAGATGTTCTTGGCAAAAGCTGATAAGTTGAAGGATGAAAAGGAAAAAGCTAAACTTACAGCGAAAGTAAAGGAGCAACTAAAAGGAATGTAAAATAAAACAGATAACTTTTTAGTTTACTCTTCGCTAGTTTTAGCGTCTATTAAAAAGCTACAAATAGCTACATTTTTTTTGCAGAGTGCCACAAAAAGTATAACTTTGCAAGCAGATTAACAGATAAAGGCAGAATTATGAAGAAAATCATCTTAGCTTTAGCAACCTTGCTCTTTATGGGAAGTGCTGCAACAAAAGCACAAGTCACAAAAGTCACTGTACGCTCTATCTCGGGAAACAGTAAGGAGGAAGTCGAGAACATCGACAACGCCAAGTATCGCATTACCTATGAGGGGAAATGGGTGAACAATCCTTCCATCAAACCCTTCATCTACACGGATAGCGAGATGCGCCTCGACATTGGTGAAAAGGCGACCAGCTTCTATGACAGAACGAAACAGGTAAAGGATTCACTCATGGTCGAAAAAGCCAAGACTGGCAATTTCGACTTCTCAGATTTACCTAAAGGTGGAAGATTCCCGTTCTCCTACTACAAGAACTATCCATCTACTGGCAAATCCATCCAATTGGAATCTGTCGGCACTACAGATTACAAATGCACAGAGAACGTGGAGACACCCGACTGGCAACTCATCCCCGACAGCGCAACAACCATCATCGGCAATCATTGCCAACTAGCCAAGACCAACTTCAAGGGAAGAACTTGGTATGCATGGTACGCCGAAGACATTCCTTTTCCAGAAGGTCCTTGGAAGCTGATTGGACTGCCGGGCTTGACACTGAAAGCATACGATGAAAACAAAGAATATTCATTCACAGCCATCGGCATGAGTACGTTGACAGCACCAACACCTATCACGTTCCCCAAGGCTAAGAGAGAAGAGATCTGCCAAAAAGACCTCAGAGAATTCAAAAAGAAGTTTACGCCAGGAATGGTATTGGAAACATTAAACATCAAGAACATAAAAATACAGGACGAAAAGGGCAACCCAATTGACATGAAGAAATTCATGAATAAGAAGAATGTCTTCAATCCGATTGAACTTCAATAATAAATGAAGAGAATAATTATCAGTTTTATCGCTTTCTTTCTCATGTTCTGCATCCCAATGGCGATGCAGAGCAAGAGAAACACTCCTATCTTACTCGATGACGACAACACTGCTACCGGGATTCATGGTTATGTAGAAGATTCATTGACCCATAACCGTCTAGCCAACGTCTCCATCACGCTGCTCCGCAATGGAAAGCCCTTGAAGTTTACACGCAGCAAGGAAGACGGAACCTTCGTGCTCCCCATCACCGAAAAGCAAGCCAACGACAAACTGCAGGCCACGTTTATGGGGTATAAAAAGACAAAAACATCGATTTCATCGGGAAAAGAAACCATTATCAGTATGGCTTCAACAGCTTTTGTCTTGAAGGAAGTACAAGTAAAAGGCTCTCGCATCACGGGTCGAGACACCATTTCTTTCGATCTCACCCGCTTTACCAACGAACGAGATAACTCCCTGAAAGATGTACTGAAAAAGCTGCCAGGCGTGGATATAGAGAAGAATGGCCGTATCAACTACAATGGCAAGCCCATCAACCGATTCACAGTAGAAGGGCTCGACCTGACCGGTGGCAAATATAACCAGCTGGAAGAAAACATCAAGGCAAAAGATGTGAAAAAGGCCGAAGTCATCGAGCATGACCAACCTATCCAAGCGCTCCAGAACAAGACCTTTACGGATAATGTAGCGATGAACATCGCCCTGAAGGATAGTGCCAGAGACAAACTGTTGCCTACCATCAAGCCCTATCTGCTGGTTGGGAGTCCTACCCACGTAGGCGGAAGCATCAATATCATGCAAATTGGCAAGAAGAAACAGATGATGTATGATGCAGAATACGACAGGACAGGCAAGAATCTCGGCTATGCACTTAACCAACTCGCATCTTACAGCAATCGTCTGGCTCCTGCCTCCCTTCCATCATGGATATCAGTACCATCGCTTGACGCTCCTATCGACGAAGAACGCCTGCGCTTCAACACCTCGCAAAAATACTCCATCAACCATATCAAGAAGAACAAGGACGATGCAGAGACTCGCATAGAAGCCAACTATCTTCGTACGGTAACCCGACAAGAGCGAGAGAACATGAGTATCTACGACCTCGGTGGCGAAGCTCCCACAGTTACCACGGAGCACAACCACAAGACAATGATCAGCGATGCCTTCAATCTGCAATGGGAGAACAAGGTAAACAAGACTGAGCATTATGGCAACGAGAGCATCAGCCTCAGCGCAGCACAAAGCGACGGTTTGTCAAACATCAACGACACGCTTACCCAACGTGTCCGCATCCCAAAGCTCGACCTCTCGGCAAGTATCTACCGCCTCTTCGTCTTCAAGAAAAGTCAACTCTCTTGGCGTAGCACTGCCGACTATCACCATGGTGTAGCGGACCTCTACGTTAACGACGAGCGCAATCGCATCCGCACCAACCTTTGGCATACTGCCCACGCCTTACAGTGGATGAGGAATCGCTTCCACTGGACACAGGAATATAGAATGAGTATCGACCTCAACAACATCTATGCAAAATATCAGGAAAGAAGCGATGAAATCGGCAAAAACAACGGATTCATCGAAAACAGTCACGATGAAATCGGTCAAAACAGCCTTAACATCACAGGGAAGTTCACCCCTTACTGGCAATACAAGACCGAGACGTTCCGTATGTCGTTCTCTCCCGATTTCATCTGGGAACGCTTCACCTATCCACAGAAAACTCTACTTACCGTATCACCCTACCTTTACTTATATAAGAAATTGGATTTCCGTAGAGAGTTGACTATCTACACAGGATACAGTACTGGAACGGGCAATGCCACCAACTACGCCATGAAGCAATATCGCAAAAGTTATCGCTCTTGGTACACTTCGAGCGACATCATTCCGATAACTCGCTCTCTTTATGGCAAGTTGAGTTACGACTACAAGCGCCCTATCAAGGAAATCTTCTTCAGCGCATCGGTCAATGCCAGCAAAAACTGGATGAACACGGCATCCGACCTACGCATCGAGGATGGCAAATACTATACCTCATTATATAAGCAGGACAGCAAGAGCAACAACATCGGAGGTTCGCTCTATATCTCCAAGGGTTTCTACGACCTTCATCTGAAGACCCGCCTGGAGGGCAGTTACAACTACAGCAAGGGGGAGCAATACAGCAGCGGCAAAGCCATCAGCTACACCGCGGACAACTATACTGTGAAGCCTAGCATCGACTTCTCGCCGTCCTGGTGTGCCTTTAGCTATGAGGGAGAATTCTCTTTTTACAACTCGAAACGTCAAAAAATGGCGAAGTCATCGTTATTTAATTGGCGCCAAAGCATATCTGCCACCGCTACCATCAGCCATGTGGACCTCTCCTTCTCGCTCGTACATTATCACAATAAGCTGCAAGAGGGCAGCCACCTTAACACCCTCCTTGGCGATGCCTCGGCAGTATGGAGAATGAAAAAGCTCCGCCTTTCAGCAGAGCTTCGAAACCTTTTCAACAAGAAGAATTATATGGAAACCATCTATAGCGGCATCAGTACATTGACCGACAGCTATTATCTTCGCCCTCGCGAACTGATGATTTCCGCCCAGTATTCCTTTTAAACAAGAACTCCCATCTCAGAAAAGAGACGGGAGTTCTTTGCTTTTGAGGATAGGAAAATAGGTGCCGCGAAATTTATAAAGAAATAACTTTATAGACCAAATGAGGTGAAAAATCTTCCCTTAAGGGAAAATTTTCAATCTCTTCTTCCCCCATTTTCCGGGAGTTTTTTCTAGATTATCTCTTTCTAGAATATTATTTACATAGACTACTTCTGCTTCAGATAGTTCAACTGAACCTTAGGAGCGCAGGCATTGCTTGTCTTCTCGGTGTATTCAGATACCTTCAATGTAGCAGTACCCTTAATGTTCTCCACATCACTACCTACCTTGAAGAGATAGTTACCTGCATCTACCTTCCACTGGCTGTTGACCTCATCGAAGCTGGCAAGATCGCGCTTTTCGAGGGTCATCTTCAAAGTCTGGCTCTCACCTGGATTCAGCAACTTGGTCTTGCCGAAGGTCTTGAGTTCCTTGGCAGGCTTCTCATAAGCACCCTTAGGAGCGGTGACATAAACCTCAGCAACTTCCTTGCCGGCAACCTTACCGGTATTCTTGATAGTTACGCTAACCTCGATATTGTTGCCTTTAGCCTTGACTGATGGCTTGCCAAACTCGAAGGTAGTATAGCTCAAACCATAACCGAATGGATAAGCCACATTCTTCTTGAAGGTGTCGAAGTAGCGATAACCTACATAGATATCCTCCTCGTGGTTGCTATAATCGTAACCCTTGATATTGCCCTTGCTCCAATCCAACAGATTCTTGTAGGTGTACATATCGTAATCCTTGGCAAAGTTGGCTGTAGATGGATGATCGGTAGCAGCGATAGGCCAGGTCATGGTCAACTTACCCGATGGATTCACCTTACCGGTCAGAATATCAGCTACAGAGTTACCACCCTCGATACCTGGCTGCCATGCTACGAGAATAGCATCCACACGGTCTCTCCAACTGGCTGTCTCCATCACAGAACCAGAGTTGATGATGACTATCACCTTCTTGCCCTTGGCATGGAAAGCATCAGATACACGGAAAATCATATCCTGCTCTATCTGACTGAGGTTGAACTCACCATTGATCTGGCGATCCATTCCCTCACCTGCCTGACGGCCGATGGTGATGATGGCAGCATCTGCCTTTGGCTCCTCGCCAGCTACACAGCGCTCAGTAATCTCGATTTCATCGAGCTTTGGCTGACCCTGATCCAGGAACCACATCATCGGATTCTTGTCTGCCTTCAACTTAGCCTTGGCATACTTCACATAATTCTGATAGATTTCCGTAAGCTGAGGAGTAGTTGCCACACCGATGTTCTTCAAACCGGTAACCATATCTACAGAATAGCCTACATTAACGGCTCCACTGCCAAGACCACCCGACATGAAATCGTAAGAGTTGACACCGAAGAGAGCTACGGTCTTCAAGCCCTGGATAGGAAGAGCGGCATCATTCTTCAGAAGTACCATACCCTCGGTAGAACTCTGACGGGTGATAGCTGCATGAGCCTTCAAGTCTGGCTCACCACTATATTTATATCCCTTGAATCGAGGAGTCTTCACGATATATTCGAGCATACGGCGAACATTGCGGTCTACATCCTTGATATCCAGCTTGCCATTCTTTACGGCATCAACAATATCCTGCACCTGTGCTGGATAACCCGGCATCATCAGGTCGTTGCCTGCCTCAACTTCCTGTTCCAGCGGAAGGTCGGCACGCTTACCAATCCAATCGGTCTCCACGATTCCCTTATATCCCCAATCGTTGCGGAGAATATCAGTAAGGAGCCCCTTGTTGCCCTGGGCATAAACACCGTTAATCTTATTATAGGCAGACATGATAGTCCAAGGATTGCTCTTGCGAACCATCATCTCGAAACCCTTCAGATACAACTCACGGAGAGCACGCTGGCTCAATCGCTCATCCACCTTGGTACGGTCAGTCTCTTGGGAGTTTACGGCAAAGTGCTTGGCACTTACACCCACGCCCTGACTCTGCACACCCTGTACAAAGGCGGTTCCGATAAGACCTGTTACGATTGGGTCTTCTGAATAATACTCAAAGTTACGACCACAGAGCGGATTGCGATGCAGGTTCATACCCGGTCCGAGCACAACATCACAGCCATACTCCAGGGTTTCGTTACCGATAGCCTCACCCACCTTGCGCACCAGGTCGGTGTTCCAGGTAGAAGCCAGACAGGTTCCGATAGGAAAACCGGTGGCAAAGTAGCTACGGCTGTCACCTTTGCGATGAGCATCGATATGAACACCGGCAGGACCATCACACTGAACAGTAGCAGGAATGCCGAGACGAGGAATGGCTACAGTAATACCCGCAGCACCCGGCACGAACTTCTTCTGGTGTCCGAGCATAGCGCCACTGCCCACGAATCCATCGTTACCACCACCCACTAAGATTTGGGCTTTCTCTTCCAAGGTCATCGCCTTGATTACTTCATCGATGTTGTTGGCATTCAACTGAGGTGCTGATTGCGCCATCATTGTTGTTGCCATCGCTCCAGCCGCAACGGTAAGAGCCAATTTCTTGTAGTTCATCATTTTGTCGTTTATTTAGTTAGTTATTACTATTCTGTTAGTTTTTTCTTCAGGTTCATGCAGTCATTTAGAATACTGCATTTCTTCAAAAACTTGCTGCAAATTTAATAAAATAAGGTGGAAACACCAAGCATTTCCACCTTTTTTTCTTGAATTCAACAAGATTATTCCCGGATTTAACAAAAGATATAGTAAGAGAATAACATACTATACATATCCCTAACCTAAGACTAGTCCTGATATTTAATCTGGAAGTAATCAAGCAGACGCTTATAGAAGTCCTGTGCTGTAAGACAAGTATCCATCAGATAACCTTTAATATGATTCCATTCGTGCAATCCTCTATAATAAAACATTTTCAACTCATCTGTGATGATGAACGGAACGATACCATTGCTTAGGCACTCCTTAAACATAATCAGTCGCCCCACCCTTCCATTACCGTCTTGGAAAGGATGAATAGACTCAAAGCGCTGATGGAAATCGATAATATCTTCCAGCGTTTTTTCTTTCTTGGCATTATACTCCTTCAGCAATCTTACCATCTCCTTGTGTACCATTTCCGGTTCACAAGTTTCTATTCCCCCCACTTCATTTGGAAAGCGTTTGTAATCTCCCACCATAAACCAATCTTTGGTGCTATCAGAAGTTCCTGACTTGAGAATAAGATGAAGTTTCTTGATGAAGTTTTCGGTCAACTTCTCATCAGCCTGCTCGATAATCAAATCGATACACCTGAAGTGATTGGTTGTCTCAATGATATCATCCACCCTTACACTTTGGTCTGTAATACCTATCGTATTGGTTTCAAAAATAAAACGAGTCTGCTCATGCGACAACCTGCTTCCTTCGATATGATTGGAATTATAGGTTAAGTCTATTTGAGTACGATGATAAATGCCTCCTTTCAGCTTCATATTCTTCTGTTCCCGAAGGATAGAAAGAAGAGGAGAAACCTGTTGCTTCTTGGATTTACGCATAGGCAAGGTTGCATCGGCAGGAATATTCCATGTCTTTCCCACCAACACTACTCCCTCAATTTTCCCGGAAGCACAATAATTACGCGCAGTTCGTTCTGATACCCCATACTTCTGCGCAAACTCTTTCACTGATATATAATCCATATTTTATCGGCAAGTTTACGTTTGTATTTCGACTGCAAATATAACACTTTTTTTGCCGATAACGGCAAGAAAACAACGAAAAAGCGATTATCCTCCCTCTTTTTTTTTGCCGATAACGGCAAGAAAAGCGCCCAACTGCTGATGTGCGACCACATATCAGCAGTTGGGCGGTTTTAAATATATATTGCAACAACTTACTTCGCTGTATCCTTTGAGCTTCGCTTATCACGGCGATAACTGCGATAATCATCCAGCGGAATCTCAATATCAGGTTCCACCAGCTCACCCTCACGTGGCAAGGCGAACTTCTGATACTTGATGTTCAAGCCACGCTCTATCCACATACTCTCATAATAGGTCTGGATAGAGAGAATCTTACGTGTTTCCTCATCGATACCCTCCTGATGATAGAGGTCCTCTGTGCGGAAGAGCACAGGCAGATGGTTGCCATCCACCATATAAGTAGTATAGGTGAAGAGGAAGTTGGAGTCCGTCTTCAGATGGATGATACCGCCATCCACGAGGAAATGACGATAACGGTTCATGAAGTAAGTAGATGTAAGACGCTTGCGAGGATTCTTCATCTGAGGGTCAGAGAAGGTGAGCCAGATTTCCTGCACCTCATCCTCGGCAAAGAAGCGGTCGATAATCTCGATGTTGGTACGGAGGAAAGCCACGTTCTTCTGTCCTTCCTCTATCGCTTTCTTGGCACCGGTCCACATACGTGCACCCTTGATATCCACACCGATGAAGTTCATCTCAGGATAGAGCTTGGCAAGTTCCACGGTATATTCACCCTTGCCGCATCCCAACTCCAGCACGATAGGGTTATCATTGTGGAAATACATCTCACGCCACTTGCCCTTCATATCGAAAGGCACGTCATCTACAACACTATATGGATACTGGAACACGTTCTCGAAACGCTCCATATCCGCAAACTTTGCTAATTTTCCTTTGCTCATTGATTCTTTTTTCTTCGTTTGGGTGCAAAGGTACAAAAATTATAAAAACTCTTATTACAATTACATTTATAATTTTTGATATTTAACCAAATCTACCGGAAATTCTTTTCAGAAACGGCAGAACTGTTGCCTCCATCATCAAAAATGAAAGAACATAGACATCAGTATTGTCCTACCTCGTAACTGATACTCCTTGCTCGTACGGGTCAACCCAGAATAAACAGTATAGCCGTAGGTGCGTTGATTGAAAAGATTAAGCGCAGTCAAACTCAACTCCATACCATTTCTGAAGCCATAACTGGTGGATGCATCGGCAAGAGTAAGATTCTTGTGCTGATGATCTGCTATCTGATTGCGATAATGCTCTCCATGCAACTTGATAAACCATGACTTCAATGGCTGGAAGTTGAAAGTGAGATTCTGGGCAAGATTGGTAGAGGAAGAATCGAAACCCAAATTCTTCAATACCATCTTATCCTTATCCCAGTTCAGCTCATAGGTGAAATTGAACCAATCCACAGGACGACCACTCCATTTTGCCGACAACATATAGTTATCAGAAGAATAGGCTGAAGGAGAATCGTTCTGACGCAGGAAGCCATCAAACCTCAGATAATCAAAACCTACGCTAACGAGTCCATGCATGAATCCCAATCCCTTACTTACCTTTCCACCAGCCATCAGGTTTTCAGAACTGCTGCTGTTGGAGAAATAGGAGTTGATGATATAATCACCCACAAAATCACGAGCCACCGTAAGATGACTGTCAGACCAGCTCTTGCGGATGTAGGCATTGGCAAAGACGGTAGCAAGAGGACGCTTATAGTTGATGTTGAAGGAAACATGCTTGCTCTTGTCGGCGGTATAATCCACGAAACCCGTATAAAGATTACGGTAATCACGCATCAGCAGACCCTGATAGAAATTCTGTTCATCCACTTCCCGCTGAGCGATTCCACCGGAAAGCGTAGCCTGCAAACGGGCGGTGAGGAAATAGCTCACGCTGAGTTGAGGAGCAGCCTGTGTCTTGCTGGCGTTCTCTTTCGCTCCCATCAACTTATCATTATAATAATAAGGTGTAAAGGTGATAGGCATCTGGAAACGGATATGCCAGCCACCCTGGTTATACTCTGCCTCCGGCGATGCATAGGCACGGAAGAAGGTCATGCCCAACTGATTGCGCATATTACCCAGGGAATCGGGTACTCCCTCCAGATGACTCTTCATCGTTCTGCTCAATACCTGCAAGCCTACCTTCATCATGACGGTAAAAGGCTTGAGGAAAAAGCCGAGCGAAGTATTGGTATGACTGAAGAATGCTGCCGAACGAACACTTTGATAAGCCGTTTGCTGCGAATTATCAACAGACAGAGAGTGCGGATTCACCATATAAGCATTATACGTGTTAAAGGTATAGGTTCGCTTACCACTCCGCTGCAACAGTTCCAGCTTGTCTGATACTTTATACTTCGGCATCTTGACCTGCTGATGATTAGGATAAGAGCCGGCAATATCCATCATGACATCATTCCAGGCCAGGTCGGTGGAAAGCTGATTGGCAACATACGACTTTTCGCCATTCGAAGTCAGCGTAAAGTCGGCAACCAATCTGTTCTGCTTCTGCTTTGCCTGTTCATCCTCTACATCATAAACGGTTGAATCATTCAGGAAATACTGGGTATTACTGAATGAGGAAGAAAGAAGACGGTCGTGGGTATAGACTATCTGAGAAGACAAATCCGTATTTTTGCCTAATACCCAGAGATTATTGGTTGTGAAAACATGGGTCTGGTTCTTACGCACACGGCTGTCTGAAATATCCGTCAGCTGGTCGGGCGTAACATTCACGTAATCTTTCAGATTATAAGAATTTCCCATCACTCCAGTTCCACCATCCGAAAAGAGGAGATTGCCCTCACCGGTTACATCCGTACCTATATTATTACTCTTGAAGGTATTGAGCGACTGGGCTTTCTTGGCAAAGCGCATCAACGACATCTCGCCTTCCCAGACATTCAGCTTACCAAACTTCTCTCCTTTCTTCTGCTCCATACCGCCACCTGCCTTCAACGTTCCTACCAGACGGCTCTTGGCAGATTCCTTCAGTTTGATGTTGATGGCAGGGTCTTGCGAGAACGACATATCTTCCAAAGCCTTGATAGGTTGATGATTGGTCATCACCTCTACCGAACCGACATCCTTCTGATGGATATTGTTGGTGGCGATGGAATAGCGGCCGCCGAGCATATCATGTCCTTCGATATAAAACTTGTTGATTGCCTTGCCGTTATATTTGATTTCTCCCTTATCCGACACCTCCATTCCCGGCATCTTCTTCAAGACATCAGCCAGACTCTTGTCGTTGGCATCGGCAAAGCTTGCCACATTGTAGGAGATGGTATCGCCTCGCTGCCGGATGCTTGGAGCCTTCACCACAACATCCTTCAGCTTTGTAGCCTGCTCCGTCAGGAGTACATGATATACAGTAGTATCCTTCGACAAAGGAATGGTTTTCACAGCATATCCCATCATCGAGAAATGCAGCACGTTACGACCATCCGGAATAGCATTGAGCGACAGCAGGAAACTTCCATCTGCCTGCGTCTTGGTAAACTTCAGGATTCTATTGCCGGCAGCAGGTCGGATGGTAACCATCACTCCCTGCAGTCCGTTGCCCGTATAGGCATCTTCCACCTTACCCGACAAGGTGACTTGCTGGGCATAGGTCAAAGTGCTCATACAGATAAACCACAGATATAAAAACAGTTGCTTCATAAATTATCTTCTAGAGAACCCATTCCGTTCTCTCTTTACGTTGATACTTATTCTTTTTCTATCAGATCATATTTCAGAGCCTCATCCGAGCCACCCAGAGATATTCCCGTTGAAGCCTCGTTGATACTGTTCCGATTTTTCAGATACTTATATTTTGATTGCAGGAAATCCTTTCTTGTCGTTTTCTGAAAGCGCTTGAATTCCTTGTCCTGTACCCCAAAAGTAATAGGTTTTGCACTAACCTGCTGCATTCCATTGATACAGAAATAGTATTGCTTTCCCCTATCATACACTTCCATAATCAAGCCAGGGAGTCCGCAGAACTTCCAGGGACCGTCACTTACAGGAACATCCAAGGCAAACCAGGCTGTCCATTGTCTTCCCCGGAAGCAGCAGGTAGCCTTTTGGCATTCATGACCGAGCACCATCTTCGTGCTGTCATTTTCCATATTCCATTCCTGCGCATTCAGGGAATCTCCATAAAGATAATATTGCCCCAACAGGAAATCTGTAATGGTCATTTCCCCTTGCGGATAATTCTTATAAATGGTAGCAGTCATTCTGCGATGGGGTATGGCATTGCGCAATTGCTTCCCTTTCAGTCCTTTCCCTATCGCTTCCGTCAAGAAGCTATCCCATAGTTTATCGCCATTAGGAGAAGCCATCAGAGAATCACACTGATAGGTATAATAGCTATAGCATTTTGAACACTCCGCTCCGATTTGCAGATAGAGCAAATCTTCTCCTATCTCATCATTCTTTATCGTATCTTTCGAATAACAATAATAATATGAGCACAAAAATTGCCCATGATCTATAACCTCATTCTTAGCTTGCAACAAAAGTGCATAAAAGAATAATACCGATATACTTATAAAAAATCTCTTAACAACCATATTAATATAACCTTTAAGTTTAAAGAATCACCTTTGTCATTTACAGAGTCCACTTAAAAAAGTAAGGCTTGTTTAAAGAGGGCTCAGTAAATTAAAATGATCTCAGTGCAAAAATACCGAAAATTGCTCAAACCGCCAAACGTTTTACATCATTTCTCACATAATATTTATAACCCAGTTTATTATGTAAAAATGATGTAGGTTTGCTATTCTTCCGGAATACCAAGTCTCTTCATTTCTACCTCTGCTGATGTTTGATTCTCTCTTTCTTTTATCTTATGGAAACGATATGTTAACGTCAATCCTACTTTTTGAGTTTCATACTTTGTATTAAAACTAGATCTAACATTATAGATCTGTCTACAAGCACGATTTCTATCTCCATTAAAAATATCATACCCATCTAATGATAACCGCAATCTATCGTTCAAGAAAGATTTTTTGATACTCAAATTGACAGAAGAAGATGATTTTACATTTATCGACTCCATGTATCCACCCCAGACTTGTTGCCAAGACAGAGAGAGCAGAAAATGCTTAGGAAGCTTGAAATCATTATCGAAATTAAGAATTGTCGACGGATGTCCATCATGAAATGTTGTTCCATCAATACCCGGATAATGCATAATTGACTTCTGAAAGAATCCCGTCAACGATGCAGTATAGCATTTATAGGTATTACGCCAATTCAACATCGCCGACAAAGCTTGACGATGCGACAAATTATCTTGTGACGAAACCGTTACTGCCGAGTTACCTTCCAAAGAATAAATCACCGGCAATAATGGACGATAAACATAATCATAATTTAATGTAAGAAACAAAGACTTATACATCAACAGATAAGACAAGCTATGAGTGATGGCTGTCTTCAACTGGCTATTACCCTTAGATTGCTCATAACGGTTCACATACGTCACATTATCATTCATATCTGCATAATTAGCCCGCTCTGTTCCTATCGAATAGCTAAGATTCTGCACCAACAATCCATGACTATAGCTTAGGGTTACCGATGGCAAGAATGTATTATCACTATGCGCCTCTATCACAGACGCCTTTTCATTCTTCCGACGAGAATATAGATTTTGATAACGTATTCCTGTACTCAAGGAAAAGTCCCCCAAGGGTAATTCGTAGTTGATAAATACTGCATTTTTAACTTCCTTATTCTCAAAGCGACCATCGAACTTCAACCGTTTATAATCTATCTTGTCTACTCCCTCACTATAGCTGAAATCATATCCTATACCCAAAGTGCCCCACTTTCCAAAATCATGAGTAGCATGGAAATTAGAAGCTAGGACATTCCATTTAGAATGTCCCATATATGAAACCTCAGAACTCGTATCTATATGATTTTCCTTTAAAGCAGAATTAGTGTTCGATGCTTTAGAAATATAATCCATCACTACACTCACGTGCCAGGCATGATTCAAACTTGCATCATAATACATATTGACATGATGCGTAAGGAGGTTGTTTTTGGATTTATTCTTATCAAAGAGATAATATGCAGGTCCTGCATTTGGCACGACACTAAATGTATCCCGAGTCTCAACCTTTCCATCCGTGTACATTCCACTATAAAGCATTCCTAGTTCTGATTTATCAGACAGATGATAAGTCATACCAGCAGAATAAGTATGACTACCAGAATGCGTCAAGCTTTCAATATGTTGCATTTTATTCCAAATGGTATCAGCTAATACCTGTTTATCATAATCAGAACTTTCGGAAGCATTATTTCTCCTATAGTAATACTTACCATACAAATCAAATTTTCCAGAATTGTATGTTGAAGAGAAACCTGTTTTATGAGCCAAATGCTTTGCCTGAGTGATATTTCCGATGGCATTAAAAGCCACACCATCTCCTAAAATCTTAGTTTTTATATCAATCACAGGTGAACCCGACGTGTCATAATCCGCCCCTGGCATGGCAACGATTTTTAAAGATTTGATTTGATCAACCGGTAAGTTATCGATAAGACTTTGATCTCTCACCTTACGTCCATTTAAATAATAGACCGGGGCTCCCTTACCCAACACATTGAACGAATTTCCTACATGTAAGACACCAGGAACCTTACCAATCAGTTCATATATATCATTCTGATGATTAAGAATAGAATCATGCTCTACGTCTACGAGTAAATTATGACCAGACAACTTTATGTTTTTGCGATGCCCTATCACCTCTACATCAGATAGAGAGATTGCTGTAGAATCCGAGATACCAGTCATGCTTTTGGCAACAACGCTACTATCAGAATCAAGGATAGCAATGTTTGCAGGAACATCACCTTTGTTAGCTCCCATATCCCTTGCTATTATATTCTTAGCTTGCAACAGAAGCGCACCCAAGAACAACATGGATATACTTACCTCAGTTCGGGATAACGAGCTCTATCTAAAGGCTTTATAATGTTTTTATATAAGGGACACAGAGGCTTGGCAACCATCTATATATCTTGGATGGTTGCTGAGACAAA
>NZ_JBQKHJ010000014.1:0-88498 GCF_052118345.1 Prevotella sp. LCP21S3_D2
AAATTGCAACACTAAGATAGGTGAAAAATCTGACATGGCAAAATCCTGAGCAACTTTTTGTTGCTCAGGAACTTATAAATAAAGTTAAATCAAAGTGTTGCGGAATTAAGGTACACTAAGAATATGAAGAAATTACTCATAGCATTGTGTTTGTTACCATTGGCTGCAATGGGACAAGAAATTAAGTTCGACACCCAGGATTACAAATCCGTGGGAGTTTACGACAGATGGGAGCATTCCCCATTCCGCACAGGAGAACTGGCGGGCAACTGCGAGGTTGTGGATAATCCTGACCTCACCAACAATCCCAACAAGAAGGTGCTTGCCTTCCAGCGTTCACGCCTGGCATCCAACATCTTCGGTGCAAGAATAGATCTGAAGAAACCGATTGCACTGGGGCCTTCAGGAAAAGTAGTTCATGTACTTATCAACCGTCCGATGGAAGGCAGAGTGATACTGGTAGGACTTGGAAAGCGTAGAGACAGAGCCGGACAGTCTAACGAAGTGGAGCAGTTCTGGATCAAGTCAACCACTCCTGTTCCTGCAGGACAGTGGGCTGATGCCGTTTTCCCAATCAAGAGTGCAGAAGGTGTAGACATCTATAGCCTGGTTGTGGTTCCTCATGCTGAGTCACCTCACGAGATGAAGCAGGATGAAGTAGTATATATTGACGACATCAATATCCACCTGACCAACGCTCCCCGCATCACCTTGCTGAAGACCGAAGGTGCTGCAAAGAAGAAGGCTCACAGCGAGTTTGTTTCTGTAACCGAGGCTAACCGCAACGGTATGGTGACCGCAGCAGACGGAACCACCCTCAACAACCACAAGGTGGCATACGGCAAGCCATTCAAGGTGAAGATGGTTCCAGCTCCAGGATTCACCTACGGTGACTTCACCATTACCCATGGTGACCAGATAGAATCGCTCAAGAAGACAGATATCGCCAAGGATGGCACCTACACCATTCCAGCCAAATGGATGGATGGCAACGTAACCATCGAGTGCATATTTATCTCTACAAGCAAATAAACAAGGAATACAACCCAGTTTCGCTTTCACTCTTCACTCTTCACATTTTACAGATAACCTTCTGTGTTACTGTAAGTTGGAAGGGTGAAGAGTTGTTTTATCTCTTCACAACTCTTCACCACTCTTCACATCAAGTGATTTTGAGCAGCTCAGAAAGGGCTTCCAGAGTCTCCTGGAATCGGAATAAGACTCAAGTAAACTTTAACAAAGCCCCACGTAAACTTTATCTAAGGCTTAAACCAAATTCAAAGAAGGCTTAAATCAAATTGGAAAAAGGCTTATTCCAGAAGCAAATGAGACTTAAAGCGAGCCTTAATAGATGGCTGAAGCAAGCCTCAATAGATGGCAAAGACAAGCCTCAATAGAAGCCATTTTCCCACTAAAGTGAAGAGTAGTGAAGAGTGGTGAAGAGTGTCCATCAACTCTTCACCCACTCAACCCACAGTAGCACAGCAGGTTACCTATAAAACGTGAAGAGTGAAGAGTAAAATCGAAACTGGCTCTTAAACACCCGATATACTGCTTTTCAGTATACCACGCCCTACTCTTTTTTTTTCATCCCGAGATATAAAAAATTATCTCGGTACGGCAATTTATTGCCCTAGAAGGGGGCAATAAATTGCCATGCCGAGGCACATTCAGAAACATCGTATTATATTCTGCCAAAGTACGGGCAGAATATAATATTACCCAGTACGAATATAATATTACTCAGTCCGATTTCTATAATTCACAGTATTACCGCATCATTATAACTTAGCGTCCTACCATTTCAGTTTTCCGTATTTCTCCTTATACCACAGTTGCCAGCCATTCACCAGGTTCTGCCAAACCACATAAGCACCCGGTGCTACGGCAGCAAGCGGATTCAGAAAAGTAAGGGTTAGCCAGATACCCACAATGGTATTCTTCTGTCCCAGAGCCTGACCGGCACTGATGCTCGCATCATAATGTCTGCCCACCGCCTTACCGATGGCGAACTGGACAATACAAACAAAGAGCGGAACAATGAGCAGCAAGGCAAGAATCCATCCCGAAACCTCGGCATGGAGGATATTGCGAACCGTCTCGCCCATCAGGATAGTAAGGTTGAAGCACCACATATAGAAGCCCAGATCCTTCACGCTCTTCACCTTATCCACCCATTTAGGCAGAAACTTGCGGCTCAGCAAAGCCAGAAGCAAAGGAACCACCAGTACCGTGGTTACGTTTCGGAACACCATCGCACTCATAAAAAGAAAGGAAACATCTGCCCCCTTCTCCACCATCGGGAAAAGACTAGGAATGATAACCATCGTAAAGACATTGGCTATCACCGTATAAGTTGTCAACGAGCCGATGCTTCCACCCAACTTCTCCGTCACCACAGCCACGGCAGCCGCCGTAGGACAGATAAAACAGATGAAAGCACCTTCGAGCACCAGCTTGGTTTCATAATTATCTCCGAATTCGAAGATAAGCACCACCATCATCAGTGCCAGACTGGTTCGGATGAGCTGCAGGATAAAATGCCAAGCCTTCGGTTTCATCTCCTTGATCTCAATCTTACAGAAGGTAACATAGAGCAAGGCAAAGAGCACCACCGGCATCATATCCACCAGCTTCGGTCCCACCGCATCGCCCAAAGGTTCCAGAAAAGGAACATTGGCGAAAATCAGATAGCCCACGGCTCCCAATACCAGGGAACAGGGCAAAGAAAACTTTCTAAAGAATTTCCACAACCACATACGCATACATTAAAAAAGAATCCCCTGCAAGCAGACTGCCCAGGGCAATCGGCAAGAGGGGAATTCTCACGGATCCATTTATATATAAGCTATAGCTTAATCCTTATTACTACGCTTGCGCTCCAAGTGATCGAGAATCACCTTGCGCATACGCATACTCTTAGGAGTTACCTCTACGTACTCATCCTCGCGGATGTACTCCAGACACTCCTCAAGGCTCATCACGGTCTTTGGAATCACGCGAGCCTTATCATCAGAACCGGAAGCACGCACGTTGGTCAGCTGCTTTGCCTTGGTTACGTTAACCACCAGGTCGTTGTCGTGAACATGCTCACCAACAACCTCGCCGCCGTAAACCTCCTCACCTGGGTCGATGAAGAACTTACCGCGATCCTGCAGCTTATCGATGGCGTAAGCATAGGCAGTACCTGTCTCCAGCGCAATCATGCTACCGTTAGAACGGCGGGTAATCTCGCCCTTGTATGGCTGATACTCCTTGAAACGGTGGGCCATGATAGCCTCACCCTGAGAAGCAGTGAGCACATTGGTACGAAGACCGATGATACCACGTGAAGGAATATCGAACTCGATATCCACACGGTCGCCCATGTTCAACATAGAGGTCATATCACCCTTACGACGGGTAACCATATCAATCATCTTAGAAGCGAACTCCTCTGGTACGTTGATGGTCAACTCCTCGATAGGCTCACACTTCACACCGTCAATCTCCTTGTAGATAACCTGTGGCTGGCCTACCTGAAGTTCATAGCCCTCACGACGCATGGTCTCGATGAGCACAGAGAGATGGAGCACACCACGGCCCGAAACAATCCACTTATCAGTGGTATCCTCGTAAGGCTGAACACGAAGAGCGAGGTTCTTCTCCAACTCCTTGTTCAAGCGCTCCTGGATATGACGAGATGTACAGAACTTACCCTCCTTACCGAAGAAAGGAGAATCGTTGATGGTGAAGAGCATACTCATGGTAGGCTCATCAACAGCGATTGGAGGAAGTGGTTCTGGGTTCTCGAAGTCGCAGATGGTATCACCAATCTCGAACTTCTCCAAACCGACAACGGCACAGATGTCGCCAGAATCCACATGGTCTGTCTTCTTATGACCCATACCCTCGAAGGTATGGAGTTCCTTGATCTTAGTCTTCTCCTGGGTACCGTCACGATGGCAGATAGTGATGTTCATGCCATCCTTCAAAGTACCACGGTGTACACGACCTACGGCGATACGACCGGTGTAAGAGCTATAGTCAAGAGATGTGATCAAGAGCTGAGGAGTACCCTCCAGCTGCTTAGGAGCAGGGATAATCTCCACAATCTTGTCGAGCAGATAATCGATGTTGTCTGTTGGCTTGTTGTAGTCATCGCTCATCCAGCCATTCTTGGCAGAACCGTAAACTACAGTAAAGTCAAGCTGATCCTCAGTAGCATCGAGGTCGCACATCAGGTCGAACACCATCTCGTACACCTCTTCAGGGCGACAGTTAGGCTTATCTACCTTATTAACGACAACGATAGGCTTCAGTCCGAGCTGCAAAGCCTTCTGCAGCACGAAACGGGTCTGAGGCATAGGACCCTCGAAAGCATCGACGAGGAGGAGGCAACCGTCTGCCATGTTGAGCACGCGCTCAACCTCACCACCGAAGTCAGAGTGTCCTGGAGTATCGAGAATATTAATCTTAGTACCTTTCCAATTGATAGACACATTCTTTGAGAGAATGGTTATACCACGCTCGCGCTCCAAATCGTTGGAATCGAGCACCTCGCCGCTGTTATCCTGGCCGTCACGGAACAGCTTACCAGCGAGCATCATCTTGTCAACCAAGGTAGTCTTACCATGGTCAACGTGTGCAATAACTGCAATGTTTCTAATGTCTTGCATTTCCTTTACCTTAAATACTTTATGAATTTGGGTGCAAAATTACAAAAAATTCCCGAAAAATTTGCATAATTCACTGAAAAGTTGTACCTTTGCACCGCATTTTAACGGAAACCACCGTGAGGAAGGTCCAAAAGATGCATAACATTCATTCATAATAATTAAATTTTAAGTATCACAGCTATGTATTTAGACAAAGCAAAAAAAGAAGAGATCTTTAGCAAGTACGGAAAGTCTAACTCTGATACTGGTTCAGCTGAGAGCCAGATAGCATTGTTCTCATACCGTATTGCTCATTTGACGGAGCACGTTAAGAAGAACCGTAAAGATTATACTACAACACGTGCGTTGACACAGCTTGTAGGAAAGCGTCGTGCATTGCTCGATTACTTGTATGATCGCGACATCAATCGCTATCGTGCTATCATCAAGGCCCTCGGTCTTCGTAAGTAATCAGCGAAAGCAGACACATTGCTTAACAGAATTAAAAATCCCATCGCTCACAAGAACGATGGGATTTTTCTTTTTTTCTCAGTTTAACACCAGAAAGCTTTCTCTCAACGGAGAGAAAGCTTTCTGGTTATTGTAGCTTGGGTATCCTGCATAGATACCTTAATAATATATACTTCCTGAGGAGAAGCCGTGGAGACTACAGGAATGCTGACCGATACTGCACCTTCAGCCTTTCTCGATGCCACCAGTCTTCCATCAAGGGTATAAACCTCCACCTTATTTAATAGAGGAGCACTCACCTTGGACACGACGATCAAGCCTCTGCCAGGAGAATAGATCTTCACGTCACTCTCACCCATCTCGGCATTTTCAATACCTGTAGTACTGCGAGTCTGGGTAAGGAAGTATCTACCGTGCTCGTTTGCCTGCACCTTGATTTCCTCGCCATCCTTTATCTCCTGATACTTCCGGGTGGCAGCATCATAGAGGTAAAGAGGAGAAGAGAGGCGAGAGATGCCATCAATTGCCAGCAAGACAGAAGCTGAATTGGCGGAACTTCCTACATCTCCAGATTCTACATCAGAAGAAGCACCAACCACTCCTAATGGCATCCAATCGATATTTGGCAAGGAGTTCAGCGCCACAGCCTCATCGCCTGCCACCGTATAAACCACCGGAACTTCCTTCAGCTGGGCATCATAAAGCAACTGGGCATCCTCAGCCTCATCGTAATCCTCAGAAGCATTGGCATCAAGCACTACCTTCGAACGACTGCTATAACCCGAAGCTGATGCAGCTGTAAGGGTTAAGGATACCTGATCCTGCCCCTCATCCGAAGCCGTCTTCACTCCGCCAAACACTTCTCTATCTACCGTCATCGCTGACGTAAAATTAAGCTGCGATGCACTCTGTCCATCATTCAGGCGGACAAAGAACGACTGCATCGGCGAAATCTTCACATCGTTCTTCGACTCATACGTGGTGGTTGACATATCCAGCTTATTATAGAGCTTCAAGGCTCCATCCTCATAAACATAGAAGCTGGACTGTAGCGACGGATTTGCCTTCAGGAACTTATACATGCTGAGCGTCGCCATATAAGGATTACCCACCAGATAGTAATTGTTGCCATCCTGCAACTGCACCAGCTTATAGTTCATCTTGCCCAAGGCATTCTCCTGGGCATCGGCATTCACCACCAGGCGATAGGCATCCGTCTTATCCACAGATGCGGATAGAGAACTCTGCTGCTGCGAAGCTGATACATAAGTATATTGCGTATCTGCCTTCGGCAAACGGAGCAATACTTCGGATTCAGAACCCGATGCATTGCCGGATGCACTGCCCGATGTACCCACCGTATATTTATCTCCCATCCTGATGGCTACACCCTCTAATGGAAGATACTTCCTATCCACCTTATTATATACGTGGCTCCAGTGAGCTGAAAGCGCACTGAGGCTCTGGCTATCGAACGAGATGTCGGTGCCCGAATAATCGTAAGCGCTATAGTTGCCGCCCAAGGTTACTTCCTGGGCAGAAGCATCATCCCAGCTTCGCTGATATACAGGACTGGTTACACGATTGTTTACCGAAGGTGAGAACGAGATTGGCTCGAACGCCTCCGTCTCCTGTCTGCCCGATGCAGCCGGCACATAAATGTCACCCGCATAGGTATCCTGCAAAGGCGAAGTGAGGGCATACCAGATGTTTGGCTTCATTTGCTTCTCCACCCACGCCTTGTTGTATATCAGATAACACTGGTTGAGCAGTTCGCCTCCCGGCTTGAAGTAAATCTGGTCGCATGTATTGCCATAGAAGGGTTCAAACTCCAGATTGCCGTCGGCATTCAACCCGTGGCTTTCGGTATTGGCATCCCATTGGGCAAGCATATCATACTGGATGTTCGTGGTAGCCGCATCGCCCTTGGCATTGCTCAGTTTGGTAGCGATGCGCGTGGATTTCTGATAGGCGATATAGCCCAGAGACGGAAAATACAGACCGCTCAAATCTGGTATCGTTACCTTGGTAAACTTCATCGGCACGTATCCACCGCTGCTGTAATCCGTATATTTATCAGCCCCCTTATAGAGCTCGCCATGGTCAGAGCGGCGCCAGTTTTCATCATTGTTCCATGCCGCACTCATCCTGCTGTTGGCAGTAGGATTCCAGGTAGCGTATTCCGGCACCACCGCAAAGCGGATATAGGTTTCACCCGAACAGAGCACCGTGGTTCCCTTCTGGCCATCTTCACGGAATATCAATACACCTTCATACCAGTATCCCTCGCGCAACTGCACATTCTTTGACGCAGAAGATGCATCCCCCGACTGCGGCGTAAACTTCAGCTTCAGCTGGCTGGTATTACGCTCGATGTAATGATCCTGAAGCGTAGCCAGCGTCAGGCTCTCCCCTATCCTGTTCTTATAGGCAGGGTCGTTGGTATCCGAAAGATACATCACGTTGGTATACTGCGAAGGATCCAGCTGATCTTTTCCGCCAGCCACAACAAAGTAGAGGCGATTGGAATTATCCGCCACAAAATTCTTGCCGCTAACCGGAATACAGAAGTATCCACCCTTGCCCTTCTTGGCTTCCTGCTGAGCCAGATGGGCTACCTGCGGCAAACCGATGCGAACCGTGCGAACATAATTGTTAGGATATACCACGCCGGAAACTCCCAGATCCAACTGCGGTCCGTTCTTCACGACACGAAGCTTGAACGACATCTCAACGAGACAAATCTGATAATCCACGCCGCCCTGGGTAATAGTGCCAGATGTTTTGGTAGGAAACACACGGATGGTATGATCGCCCACACTCAGAGGAATGTTACTGAACTCGGCGCTGTTTTCCAATATCGGAGTCTTGGCATCATCCACATACCAATCATAAAGCACGCCATTCAGCTGGATGCTGCCGCCATTGTTCTGGTCAACGGTCTGCAACTGTGCCTTGATATGATATTCAGGCTTACCATTGTCATCGCAAGGAATGGTGACGGTGGTGGTGATGCTACCGTTGGCATCGGTAACCAGCACCTTCTGCTGCACCATCTGGAAGTTGGCGCTATAGAGCGAGCACACATCCGAAGGCTTTCCCCACGAAAGCTGGTTCTTATTCTCTTTCGCCTCATCCTCGAAGGCGAAACTTACATAGTAAGTCTGGTTCGACTGCAGATTGAAGTATCTGTTGGCAAGCACCACGTTCCATTCATCGTTGATTTTCTCATACATCGGCTTTTCATCCACCTTTCGGTTCTCATCCACATAATTATAGATAGTGGTGGTTCCCCAATTGTAGTTCGGGCTTTCTGCCGTTCCATAGTTTACATTCGTCACCGGACTACCATCTGCATCAACAAAGCGGAAGTAGAGTTTCTTTTCTGTATTGTCGGCAAGCGCCGCCATAGTTTCCTGCAAAGCCCTCAATTTAAGGAGGATGGTGGTAGAAACAGAAGAATCTTTAGCTGTGTTCTTATCAGGACAGATAGGCGAGCTCTGGATAACATCCACCTTGGAAGCCTTGGTATAGATGCGAAGATCATCGAAAGCATAGTCGGCACCTTGAGTAGATTTACACATATTATCTACTACGAGTTTGAAGTCGGTGAAATTATTCACTCCGCTCTCCTTCTGCAGTACCATCTTTCCATAAGTCTGATACCATTTACCAACATTAGCACCATCGTCCGACCCCACACGGTTTCCTGAGAAATTACCGGATGAGAACGAGTGGAGCAACCTGCGCTCCGTCTCCTGATTGTTCCCATCGTAATTCACGCCATAGAGCTTGAACATCAGCTGCGGACGCTCTGCTTTCGAAGCGATGGTCATATCTGCAATGGCTGCGCTGAAGATAACCTGCGAACCCACACAGAGGTCGGCCTTGAAATCAGCTTCGGCAATCTGTCGGCTTTCATCGGAAGCATCTATATAGAGGAAATGTCCATATTGGGTGCCATTCGTATTTTCGTAGGTACGGTCGTAGAGCTGGGCTTTAGTCCACCACTGGTAACCATCAGTTCCACCTTGCCCATCTCCAGACTTTCCCTTTATATTTGCCGACTTATAGAGTCCGTATTCTCCATGAATAGGCGAATGTCGAAAATTATTACCGATCAAATCACGATAGACAAAGCCATAGCTTCGCCTGCTCCATTTAGAAGGCAAGCGGTCTTGGTTATCATCCGGGCTTGTAGGAGCCAGAAGGGTCTGTTCTTCATTATCATTATCAAAAGAGACGGTATTGACAGAGCGATAATGATCGTCTAGATAGGAATTCAATCGGGTATTCTGACCTGCCGTCTTCAGTTCGTCCGCAGTCATCGGATACTGGTTGAATAGCTGACAGGTGAAATTGGCGATAGGACACATCTGTCCGCTGCTGGAAGCGGCTAGCGCCACCACATAGATACGGTCGCCATACTTAAAGGTCTGCTTGCTGCTGACTCCTTTACCATCCAGATTTCGCCATGCGCTAGTGGCCGCTCTATTATTCAGCAAATCCAGACTCAAATCAAAGAAACGGGATGAAGAACTACCTGTATATGTCCACCAGACAAACTGGGTTTTATCGGAATTATAGACACGCCATTGCACTTTAGTTGCCTGAACAACCTCTGAAAAGAAATCCGACTCCTTTATCTTATGCGCCTCATCCTCTGCGAAGACATGATGATTATTGATATTATTCATTGGATGGAAATAATAGTTGGTCACATCGCTCTGGTTGAGGCGGAGTGTCATAGAGGCAGAGGCATCCTTCAATCCTGCCGAAACACCCTTTCCATCTTCATAAGAATAATCTCTGTTTTTTCCCGTTTCCAGGAGTTTCTGCTTGATATCATTCGCCATCTTTTCTGCCGGCATAATATGGAAGATGTATCGGATAGAAAGGGTTGGCTCATGATCGAAGGTTCCATTGCAGCCGTCCATGTATCGGCTCACATCGCAGGCAATGGTTTCACCGGTCCAGGAAGCATCAGATGGACGGGTATATCTTACACCCACCAAATTACGATTTGGCCCGGATGAAAGCCCATAGGCTATCAAACCTTTATTTATCCCATGAGCATCATTCATGCGCTGCAACCTGCCGTCGGCAGAATATTTCTCCAACTGATCAGAAGCCTTATCAGTATCGTAATTATACCATCTGAAATATCCTCTAGGTTCCAAATTTGTACCATTGTCCGAATAGCCGGAAAATGGCAACGACAATTCCTTACTACCGCCGCTAGGCAGGGCGATATAATAATGAACCACATGCGTTTTCTGTCGGAGACAGTCATAGGCGGCATCTATCACCTCGTAATCGCCGGTTTTATTGGCGATACCTTCATAATGCTTAAAGGTCAGGGAATAAGCCATCCCAGGCATCAAGCAGATGATGCCCAGGATAAACAAGATGTATTTAGAAAATAAACTATTTACTTTCATAGCCAAAAGTCTTTGTATTTAATACTATTTTTTCTGTATTCTTTCCTGCCCGTGTCAAGTCTATTTGCTTCATTGTAAAGCGAACCTTGCGGGAGATGACAGGATTCAATCCCAATCCATTCTTCTGCCAGACTAGAATCTTCATGGTATAGATGGCAGAACCTGTACGGTTGCCCATCTCACCTTCCAGACGATAGGTGACTGGTATCCAAGAAGGCGAAGCATCGAAGATGTTTACGCCATCAGCTCCCTCCGGATACTGTTCCTTCAAGGTCCAGCCATCTGAACCTGCCGCATCCGTTCCCATTTGCCATTCACTCACTGGCAGGGTCTGAGAACCAGTACGGCTCAACTTGATGACCTCGGGCTTGATATGAAATTCTCCATAATAACCGAAGTCAAGCGAAAGGTTTTCGCCATCATCCTTTACCTTCGGCAACACCCCGATTGGCGAGAATGCCTCTACCTTCCACCTAATCTGATAATCCTCCAGCTTGATAGGAATCTTCAGATAATCATTGCGCCGGATTTCATTCCATGATAGCATGGCATAACGATGGTTACTGGTAGTGCCCGTAGCCTCATCTACCGTAGTAAGCGAAAGGATAAAATACCGGTTGCCACCATCTTCGCCCTTATCTACCAAACTCTCGTTCATATAGAAACAAGCCGTTTGCATAGCTCTTTCCTTTATGGTTATACCATTGTTTTCGGCAGCCGTCAGCGTGATAGTTCCTTTCTTTGCCGAATTTGCCAGATTCACTTGCAATTGATTATTCGAATCCACATTTGGTAAAAGCTTGATATTCTGATTACCATTCTGGGTAACATCCGAAAGGGTGATGGTCTTCAAGACAATGTCATGATCGGTGGCATTGGTAATAGAAAGCTGTACCTTAGCCATCATACGGATAACCTCCAGATTGATGACTTGCTGATTATCAGTTATATTCACCATCTGCTTATTACTCATCGGATAACCGTTCTGAAATTCAGGTGTCATCAACTGATGGAAGAGTTGACTGTTGCCATTCATCTGATAAGTCTTTTCATCAAAACCAGCAGGCAGCTGTTGCCCAACAGATGTGCTGGCATCCAACCCGATCTCTTCAGGCTTGATATTGGCAAAAGAATAGAAGGTTGTCTCGCCCTTATTCAGCTCCACAAAGACCTGGTCTTTCTCCACCTCCGTAACACCCAGAGATTTCAAATCGGAAGTGATAATCTTCTCTATCTTTCCATTCTGTACCACCACCACAAACCAGCTTTTCATCATTTCACCAGGCAAAGCTTCGGTATCCGTCTCCCAAGCCGCCCTGGTCAGAGAAGACCGGGAAGACTGCGACGTCTGGGAAAATAAGGCAGACAGCTGCAACGTCACCCCTACCCGGTTCTCGGCATCAGCCTGACCGGGAAAGGAAGTTGCATCATCACCGGCAGAACAAGCCGCCAACAAGCATACTGCCCAAATACATATATAATAGTATATCTTCTTTGCCATGTCTATATTATGAACAGCCCATAGGCTATTCCTATTTATAATTTTCTCGTTTTATAATTCACAATTACATCACAATCTCTTCGTGATCATGTACATTCCATTTCCTCACCGTCAGTTTCACGAGATTCTGACCATTGCTGCCCTTATATACCTCGAAGGTATAATAATGGTCGCGTACGATATCATTGGTGGTTGTACCTTCCGCTCCAGTGTCTGTATAATCAATGAAACGCAGGGTATATTCCTTATCTTTGCCTGATGCATCCTGTTCAACGGTTCCATTTCTAGCCAGTTTCAACTTGATGACACATTTATCCGCATCTACCTGACCATTATTCTGATATTCAGGCAGATAGATAGGAACATCATCTGTCATCGTGATACCACTGGTTTGTCTGGAATCGAAAAAGTGCTCAAACTCCACGTGAGTAAGCGATGCCGTCTGTTCGCATTCTGTATACTTAATGGGCATACAATAGCCCTTATCATTATAGTTGATAAGTTTCATACTATGTATGCTCCATCCGTTTTTCTTCATTTCGCTGCTCAGATTCACCTTCACCTTGGCTACCGCCCTCAGCAAGTCGATATCCGAGAAATCCTTACGCTTGCCGGCAGCAAGTGTAAAGGCAACTTTCTTGACGCCCCACATGGGCAGATACTTAGGATTTGCTTCGTAATCAAACGACTTCTGGGCAATAATTTCATCATTATACCCTTTCTGCAAGTCATCCTCACTCATATCGAAATTGGCATAAACCACCATTTTTCCTTCAAAATGATTACCAACAAGCACCTTGTTGCTCACAGGCAAAGAGCCTGTCAACCGGTAGATATTACCGCCCACATGAATGAGCACCATGTTTTGCAGGATTCCAGCCATACGATGATTTGCATCATAGAAAACGACGTGGAATCTGCTAAAGTCGATACTGTTTTCCATCTCCGTTCCCGGATCTTCAGTCTCATCTCCATCACCTCTCGAAGCCAGTGGCTTTACAAAAGGTTGCCCCATTCTTGTATTACTATTTTTATCAGCTCCTTTCAAGCAAAGGGTAAGCGTGATATTTGCTTCCGCTTCCCCTGCATTTGTATCTCCTTGGTCGCATGAGACCAAAGCAATACAGCCTAGCCAAGCCATCGCTATTGATACGAAGAACCTAAGCAGTCCACCAGCATATCTTATTCCTTTCATCTCATACATCATGATTAAATACAATAATTATAGATTACATATCTGTCTTGCTCAGTACCACTCTCCATGAATTGATGATGACTGAAGCAGCCTGCCATTTGTGGTTTTCGTCAATGAAGAATACAAGGTCGTAGGAATCCTGTCTATCCAGATATTCCTGATCGCTCATACTCTTGTTATAATTACCTTTTACCATCAGGGCATAATCTATCAATGGAATATTGATGATGCTTGCACCCGTTGACTTATTGTATACGCGCAGTCGCATATCGTGGCCTTTCACCAGCCGGTTGGTGGTCAACTCGGCGATGGCACATGCCACTGATGTCTGCTCGCTGCTACCTGAACTGACACCGGCAGAAGCGGAGTAAGCAGACCAGGCGTTGTAGGTAAGCATTTCATCCTCCATCAGACTGTTGTCGTAATCCATCTTACCATTGTTATCGGTAATCTGGAAGATGAAGTCATCGGCACTGAGATTCACTCCCGACAGGTTTTGCAAAACCACCTTGAAATGATTGGTGTTCTTGGTAAGCGAAACCTTGACGGTTCTCGTTCCCCCCTTCTCCATCTTAGTGAGATTGGCTTTAGCCAACTGTCCATGGAAGAGAGGAGTCAAATCATGGTCGATGATTCCCTTATCGGCACGATTCACCGTAGCCTTGAGCACATCACAGGCTGAAGAGCCTATGCTTGCCTGCCCAAAAGTATAGGAGCCAGCATAACGCTCTTCGCCCTGTGCCCAAACAAGAAGATCATAGACGCCAGGAGTCAGGTCGTCGATGTTCATACCCTCTTCGGCGATAATCTTCTCGGCAGCCTCGGTCTTGACATAAGCCAATTTTCCCTGCTGGTCGAAAGCATAAAGTGTGACGTTCTTTACCTCATGAGGGAAAGCGTCGGCAAACTTCATGTTCATATCGTAGATGAACTGCACCCTCCGATGAGTCTTCAGCAGTTCCTCACATCCCTCGTAGCTATCGTGCCAATAATCACAGGATGCGAGCAGCAAACCGAGGATGGTGCAGCAAGAGAGCATCATCAGCCTTCCCTTCTCTTTGATATCATTTATAATCTTCTTCATTATTATTTTGTTATTAATATTCTAACTCTTCTATCATAGATAGAAATGATACTGCAACTGTAAAATTACTTACTCTGTTGCATCCAGATTTACCTTAGATGGAACAACGCGCCAAGAAAGTACATTGATACGTGCAGCAAGATACGTCAAATCGTCACTTGGAACAACCGGAACAATTTTCTTATCTGGATCATAAACAGGAGTACCAAAGCCCTTGATAGAAGCGAGTTCTACCTGATAAGAGTGGTTACGAACTATACCATATTCTGCAATACTTTTTGGTTTACCCAAGTGTTTGATTGGAGTATAATAATATGTTCTACCTCCGTTATGAATCTCTACAGGAACAGCCTGTAATTCGTTCTTTACGTCAGCCATATTTACAGGTACATAAGAACCGCCCGACATACGATAGAGGTCTGTTATGTTCTTCAATTTAGCAACAACCTGATAGTCCTGCAATTTGAGAGAACCTCCATCAGTAGTAGTTGAAAATTCAATATCAGTTGGTTCAATCTTCTCATAAGTTGGAACTGGATCTGAAGTTTTCATCTTATAATAAGTACCGAATTCGTCAGCAATAACCTTTTTAACATTTTCCTGTCCCAAGAACTTCTGTCCCTTGTAAGTACAGATTTCTGCTGGCAAAATATTGCCAGAACCATCATCATAAGCCAAACGTGCTGTCACCAAGAACTTTGTAAGTTCACTCTTCATCGGATCATCATAAGCTTTACCAGTTGTTCCTAAATAATTTGTTGGCGTATTAGGCAATGTATATAATGCATCTCCTAAGTTTGCCTTGTATTCACTGAAAGGATGATTTGTAGGATTATGTACAGGATCTGTTCCACCAAAAGCAACACCCTTTGACCAGAAGCAGCGATGGTAATCTCGCGAAGACCAAGGGGTACCAGTACCATCAAAGCCAAGTGTCGCATCTGTCCAATTCTGAACATCAATCTGCTTATAATAAGTTGACTGATCATTCTCATCGGCAACTCCCCACGCCTCAATATATGCAAAAACTGGAATATCCTGGGGAGAACCATTTGGCTTTGTGACAGTAAGGTCTCCAACTTTTTCCTTTGTTTTATATTTTCCATTAAAGTTGACACCATCCACTGTCTCATCAGTAGTAACTTTCACAAAGTTTGCATTATCTAGATCAATAAAAGCCTTGACTTTTGCATTAATGCGCTCCACATATACATCAACAGGATTAGCGAGCGCTTTATCTCTAGTAGAATATGTTCTACCTGACAACAGAGTTGTACACAAATCTTTACCACCATCTTCATAAGTAGAATTAGTCATGACAAAACCGCTTTCGTCATGGAAAGTTTTTCCTGTCAATTCCGTACGCATTTTCGACCAACGGCTAACCATAGTTCCATTAAGTTGAGAACTTCCAACATCAGGGTTAACAACAGCCAACATTGAAGCAGGTGACACATTACTCTCACCACTCAATACCAAAACGGCCTGAGTCTTACCTGAAACTGTAACAGACTGATCTCCAGTTTCGGTTGATGTAATAGTCTGGTCTATCCAGTTCTGATCACCACCATTTGTTCCAGTATTCTGCAACTTATAGGCAGTACCATCTGCATTATAAAAATAGAAACGAACCTTTTTGATTTGGTTCTCTAAAGTTTCTCCATTATCATACAAACCACCACCTTGTTCATATGCACGACTAGCAGGAGCATTACCCACACTATTCAAGTTGATAACAAGATAAGAAGTTGAGCCTTCTGCATTACCATTACCTCCGGTTATGTCATCACTGCTAGAGCAGGATGCAACCACCAGCATCAGTGCAGAAGCCAGCACTGATGAAAACATCGTAAATTTCTTCATAATCCTATAGTTTTAATTTTACTTATAATTATCTTTACCTATTAATCTATATTGATTACTTAATCGTAATAATTGTTTATCTTTTACATCTATTTTTAATTATCACTACAGCTCCGTTCTATTGAATCTTCATCATTTCATACGCCTTTCTTGCTGCATCGGCTTCCTTTGAATCGCCGGCTCTATCCAAATATGGCTTGGCAGCATCGGCATCTCCGTTGTTCAGACGGATAATGGCAGCATTCAGGTTGGCGGTTTCATCCGTTGGATACATGCGGACTGCCAGCTCCATCACCTCATTGAACTCCTTGGAACCTACCTCGTAGGTCTGCGCCACCATGAACAACTCGTTGAGCGACAACTGCTGAGGCTTGGTCTTCATAATCTCCTTTGCCTCCTCCACATCAAATGGCTTAATCTTATAAGTAATGTGGTAGTCGCTATGGCGAAGAGCTGGATAGTAGAGGGTGAGCAGGGTGCGATACTGTGTAGGATATTGCTGCTTCAGCTTCGCATCACGAGCATCTGGAGCCAGCTTTTCATCCTGGGCTATCGCAAGAAGCTGCTCCTTTTTCTCCAAGTTGCTTGATTTGATATATTCACACAGTCCATCCCAGTCTTCGGCTGTAGAGGATACGATGAAGATGCTGTCAGGCAAATCCACCATCTTGCGAACATACTCTGTCAGGGTGATGGCACGATTCTTTGCCAGATACTCATTATGCTTATACGAACCTTCCGGCGAAGCAAAACCATGGATATTGATGCCCATCACCTGCAGGTTCTTATCCGCCTTCAAGGCATTGATGGTGGTGATGATGCTATCCAACTGTGCCGGATTACGGCGATAATCGGTACGCAACTCTATCTTGTTCACTGGGAAATCGATATAAGCACGCTTATCCAGATGACGAATCTTAGGAGCTTTAGCAATAACAGCCTGCAACTGGAGCACCGGCTTCAGTACATTCTGCTTAGGCTGCTGAATAGTCTCGATAATCAGAGGCGCAGCGATTTCACGCTTTTCTTCTGTCTTGCCTGGAATCAGATAAATCAGGGAAAGAGCCACCTTGGTGGGTCCCACATAATTTTTATGGGCAGATTTGAGTTTTTCACCACAGGTACCACATTCGAATTTATCGTATTTGGTATGGATATAGCCCAATCCGATAGAAGCCTCCAGATTCCAGTGCTTAGAAAGATTCCATTGCTTTCCAGCGGTGATGCCACCTCCTGCATACCAACCTTCATAGCGATGGTTGCGCAGTCCTTTCAATAACCCGAAAGGAAACTTCACGCCACCTACATTATACTGTCCTCCTAAAGCATGAGCACCGAGGAACCAACCATCGAAGTTCTGATTGAACCAGTAGCGATACTCAGGCATCACCATCCAATGACGAAGACTGGAATGGTCGCCGCCACTTTGCCTCCAAGGATTCAAGCCGAAGAAAACCTGAGCTGTATGCTTTTTGCCTACAGCCATCTCTAATCCCAAGTTAGGGGTAGCAGTAGCCCAATAAAGCATATTGGTCTTCAAGCCAACCTGCTTAGCCTGACAAGTCTGCTGAACCTGTTTGGTTTGCTCGGCTTGGTGGGCTTGCATAGATAGGATGCAAAAACACACCAATATAGCAACTGATATAAATCTACTAACTTTCATTTATTATTATCTTAGATTACTATTTCTACTGTTATCTTAAATTAATATTTCTTATAATGTATTCATTTCAACTGCAAAATTAAAACGGACGGGCTAAATGCGTTTTCAAAAACAGCAAAAAACGATTTGCAATTTTAGAAAAAAGAAAAAAAAGACAAGGAAAAGATGATAGAAAAAGAGAAAAAAGAACATAATGGGGGGGGGGAAAATTTGTGCGTAGAACCAACTAAATATCAAAGAATTGCATTTTTAGAACATAAAAATTTCATTTTTAGGAAAATAATTTGTAACTTTGCAGCAGTATAACTGTATGAGACACAAACAAAACATTTTTTCATTGCGCCTATCAGTAGTTATCAGTCAACTAAATATATAGAATTTACTTGAAAGAAAAAGATTATGAATGAGTTCTTAGAAGAAAACTTTTCGTATTTAGCAATGATGACCAGCATCATTTATTGCATGCTGGGATTTGTCCTTATATTCTTCAACACACCCCAAACCAGCATCTATGCGCCCTATCGAAAGTCAAAGAGATTACTGGCTACAGGCATGTTCATAATGAGTATAAATATGTGGATCTGGCTTGCCAGCTTCAACGGAGTGTGGACATACACATACGATTGGGAGGTGAGTTTAGATACCATCCAATTCTATCTCGTCGGCATCTGCTTCTCCTTTTCCTTCAGTAATCTGATAAACCATCAATACATTTCCAAGCGACGCTGCAAAATCACAGCAATCAAGTTTGGCGCAACATCTTGCTTTGCCCTTTTTGCTATGCTCGACGCATTACAAGAGTACAGATCCATACTGGAGAGCATCGCCCTGTTAGGCTTTGTGGAACTATGCCTCCAACATGTGTTCTATTTCCATAGAACCTATCTTCAGTACAAAATAGAACTGGCCAACTATTTCTCCAGCGACCAAAGCCATTTCCTGAAATGGCTGAACATCACTCATTGGCTGCTCTATATCCTTTTTGCCTTTGCAGTTATTTCCACCACATCAGGAGCAATCCTCAACTGGCTCTTGCAGTTTTATATTGTAGCAGTGAATCTCTATATCACCATCAACTTTATAAACCATGCCAGAGAATACGGAAACCTACAATTGGCTAGCGAGCGGGGCATCCATACAGATGAAAACAAGTGTCCAAGTGCTCTTGATACAAAAAAGGAAGAAAACGCCATAGCTGCCGGCAACAGCCATAAAAACAAAAGGAAAGAAGACTTCAGGAATATATTGCGCCCAAGATTGGCATTGTGGTTGAAAGGAAAGGCTTATACGCAAGAACAATTCACCATAGAAGAACTGGCAACCCGACTATACACCAACAAAACATATCTATCAACCTTTATCAAGGAAGAATATGGCATGAGTTTCAGTTCCTGGATTTCGAGCCTGCGAATAGAAGAAGCCAAGAGAATCATGGCAAATGATCCCCAACAAAAGCTCATTGACGTAGCTTACAATTCAGGATTCTCTTCACTGGCCTATTTTTCAAGTGTATTTGCCAAGTCAGAAGGCATCTCACCCTCTGCCTGGCTAAGAGGATTCTCTCGAAATTCAGAAGGTGAACAATGAAACCGCAAGAAAAACTGCCGATTGAAGACGCTGCGAGAACGAAAGCCCGCAGCTTCTGCAATCTGAGAAATGTTTAGCTTATTATCTGGAGAAGACAATAACTGAACGGCATAATTCAGACGATAACGATTGATAAACTGCAATAAGGTCATATCACCGAAAGTATATTTCCTGATGCAATTTGCCAAGGTAGTACGATTAGAACACAAAGCCTTTGCCAAATCATCTATACGAAAATCAGGATTGGTAAAAGGAGTTTTCTCCTTCATATATAATGTTGCCTTGACAAATAATTCCTGCTCCGTACTCAATGCCTCAAGTGCCTCATCGCCCAAATTCTTACCCTGTACTTCGGAAAAGAGATGATCTGTACGAACGGCTTCAACCGAAGCCGAAGGATCTAAAAGATTCTGCAATTGCTGACGCAGAGACTTGATGATACGAACCTGTCTCTTCACAGTTAAGCGCAAGCTAATTATATAAAATATCAAAAGGGCTAGTAGGACCAATGCCACAACCGCCCTGGAAATGAACTCATAACTTTCGAACAACTGCATAATTTCTTTTTTTAAATCTCTATTTTAGTATCTCCTTCAAGGGTTTCATCACGAAATCACGCTCCTCCATCAACGGATGAGGAACCTTGAAATCAGGCTCATCGATTTTCAAATCATCAATGAGCAGGATGTCGATATCGATGATACGGTCGAAATACTCTCCATCCACCGACTTCATCGTACGCCCCATCTCTCGCTCTATCTTCTGAGTGGCTTCCAATACCTGGCGAGGAGCCATCTCGGTCAGCACCAACACACAGGAATTGATGTAATGATTAGGCGACGAATAGCCCCAAGGCTCTGTTTCGTAAAGAGCAGACTGGCGCTTAACCACGCCAATCTGCTCTCCTATTTTATCTATTGCCTCACGAATATTGCGCTTTCTATTGCCCAAATTCGTTCCGAGACCTAAATATACTTTATACATACTTATTCACACTTTTGCGAAAACTGCGGATAACTCAGTCTAAGACCTGTATATCAACGACTTAATTATACACAAAAAGCGTTTGTTTCGCAATTAATCAGGAAGTATCAACAATGAATCGCCGTAACAACCGAACATATAACCATTCTTCACTGCCTTCTTATAGCACTCCATAACCATGTCGTAACCGCCAAAGGCAGCAGTATTCATCAGGAGTGTAGACTCAGGCTGATAGAAATTGGCTACCATAGAGTCTGCCAATCCGAAATCGTATGGAGGGAAGATAAACTTGTTGGTCCAGCCATCAAATGCCTTCATCATACCATCTGTACCCACAGCTGTCTCTGTAGCCTTGAGCACACTTGTTCCAATGGCACAGACATGATGACCCGACAACTTGGTGTTATTCACCAATTCACATGCATCCTTGGTGATAATCATCTGCTCTGAATCCATCTTGTGCTTGGTAAGATCCTCCACCTCAATCTCGTGGAAGTTGCCAAGTCCGCAATGCAAAGTAATGAAAGCCTTGTTAATGCCATCAATCTCCATACGCTTCATCAACTCTCTGGAGAAGTGGAGACCAGTAGCAGGAGCTGTTACAGCACCTTCCTTCTCTGCAAATACGCACTGGAAGTCGTCCATATCATCCTCTGTAGCGTGATGCACCTCACGGTTATCAATCACATAACGAGGCAATGGAGCCTCACCCAATGCAAAGAGAGACTTCTTGAAGACATCATGCTTACCTTCTTCATCATAGAGGAAACGAAGGGTACGACCACGGCTGGTGGTATTATCGATAACCTCAGCTACCATCTCGTTCACATCGTCAAAGAACAACTTGTTGCCAATACGAATCTTGCGGGCAGGCTCTACGAGTACATCCCAAAGACGCATCTCCGGATTCAATTCACGGAGCAGGAACACTTCAATCTTGGCATCAGTCTTCTCCTTGGTACCATAAAGACGGGCTGGGAAAACCTTGGTGTCATTGAATACAAAGGTATCACCCTCGGTAAAGTAGTTGACAATATCCTTGAACTGCAAGTATACAGGATTGCCGTCGGCATCCACCATATCCTTGCCTTCCTCATCCTTCTTATACATCTCAATGGTTTCAGACTTCTTATGGAGCACCATGAGACGAGACTCGTCACGGCGAGTCACCTCGAATACACGTTCTCCACTTGCTGTCTTAACCACACGTCTTGCTTTATGTGGATAAAGTGCCACCTGCTCTTTTGGCAACTTGAAATTGAATTGTGATAGTTTCATGTTATATATTTTTCTCCTTTCTAAATGATTACTAATTTCTATTTTATTATTCTCAAAAGACAACACTTACTTTGCGGCCTGGGTGCTGTCTTCCAATGTCTGAGCATCCAACCATTCCTGGAAATGATCGAAGTCGATACAGTTCTCAACCGCAAAACTTCCTGCCTTGGTACGGCGAAGGGCTGTAAGGAATGCTCCACTATCCAGAGCACGACCGATGTCACGTGCCAGAGAACGGATGTAGGTTCCCTTACCGCAAACTACACGAATGCTTGCCGTCTTCTCCTCGTCGTTGTAGTCGGTGAGTTCAATCTCGTCCACACGTACGGTCTTTGGCTTCAACTGCACGTCTTCTCCCGCACGACGAAGTGCATAAGAGCGATCACCATTCACCTTCACGGCACTGTAGGTAGGTGGAACCTGCTGGATTTCGCCCACAAACTGCTTGAGTGTTTCCTCTACCAGTTCACGGGTGATGTGCTTGGTAGGAAAAGTATGATTCACACTGTGCTCCTTATCATAGCTAGCCGTAGTAGCACCCAGCTGTAGAGTGGCCGTATACTCCTTGGTATGCGTCTGCAACTCTTCTATCTGCTTGGTACATTTTCCTGTACAGAGCACCAACACGCCAGTGGCAAGGGGATCGAGCGTACCGGCATGTCCTATCTTCACCTTAAAGCCGAGCTTCTTGCTGAGCAGATAGCGAACATGCGCCAAGGCTCCGAAACTCGACATGCGATAAGGCTTGTCGATGGCAATAATTTCTCCTTTTCTGAAATCCATTATGAAATATTTAATCCACCATCTGCATGTCTACACCACAAAGGCCGCAGATGATGATGATGAGTCCTACAACGATACGATACCAGCCGAAGGCTGCGAAACCGTACTTGGTGACATAATTGATGAAAAACTTGATGGCGAGGATGGCAACGACGAATGCTACCACTGAACCTAAAATCAATGTTACCAGATTATTACCCTGGGTGAGCAACGAACCGCCACCATGGCTGATGAGCTTATAAACCTCCAGACAAGTGGCACCAAACATAGTTGGAACCGCCAAGAAGAATGAGAACTCTGCAGCAGCCTTACGAGTAAGACGCTGAGACATACCACCCACGATGGTTGACATAGAACGAGACACACCAGGAATCATCGCAATACACTGGATAAAACCGATGGTCAAGGCGCGCTTGTAAGTAAACTTAGTCTGCTCACTACCCTTATTGAATATCTTATCGCAGAAGAGCATGAAGACACCACCAATGACAAGCATCCAACCTACCAACTGCACATTGCCAAGGTTAGACTCAATAAAATCATTAAAGGCAAGACCCAACACCACCGCAGGTACAGTACCCACTACCAACCGTGCATAGAAATCGAACATTGCCTTCCAATAGGTCTTCTCGCCTGTTTTCACAGAATCCGGATAGAAAAATCTCTTCCAATACAAACAGATAACAGAGAGAATAGCACCAAACTGAATGATGACAGTAAAAGCGTTAACAAACTGATCCTGAATATCTACGCCCAACAAGTTTTCGGTGATAATCATGTGACCTGTACTTGACACAGGCAAGAACTCGGTCAATCCCTCTACAATAGCGATAATGATTGTCTGAATAAAATCCATCTAATAATAATATGTATATTAATTATAAATTATAAATTATTAATTGTCTTTCGGCTTGCGTATTACAGCATAGATGATAGAGAGGAAACCAATCAATGTAACGGTTGGTGCCACAACGATACGACGAGTACTGAAAATATCAGTATCGAAAGTATGCTCATTAGAGCCAGCTCCGCTCATCAAGAGGAAACCGATGATGACAATTGCCATGCCAATTGCCAACAAGATGAAGTTCATCTTGTCAAATGCTAAATTCTTCTTATCCATTATTTTAATGTTTAATGTGTAATGTTCAATGTTTAATAAAGCAAGAGAATTCTTCACTCTTCGTTCTTCACTCTTCCCTTATATTTTATACAGGTCGCCTGCCTTCATCTTCAGGAACTTATTTACAGAGATGCTTGCGCACAAAGCCGTGATGATGATACCGAAGAGGAACACCGATCCGCCGGTAATAGCCAGTTCCTGCCAACCCAACACATTGAGCAACTCAGGCTCATGCAACGACCAGGCATAAAGACAGCCACCCAGGAATCCATCTGCCAGCAAAGCTGCCACCACGCCTATCACCATCGCTTTTTTCAGGAATGGCTTACGGATAAAGCCCCATGAAGCTCCTACCAGTTTCATCGTATGAATAGAGAATCGACGGGCATAAATACCTAAGCGTACCGTATTGTTGATAAGCGAGAAGGATATGAAAGTAAGCAAGACTGCCACAATCAACAAACCAATACTAATCTTAGCGAGCGTATTGTTGACCTGCTCTATCAAATCATGCTGATAACTGACCTCAGTTACACGCGGATAAGCCTTCAATTCCTTGGCAATCCATGTCAGGGAATCATTATTGGCATAATCTGCCTGAGTCGTAATTTCAATAGAAGGCTGGAATGGGTTTACACCGGCAAACTCACTAGGATTGGTACCCAATTCCTTGGTAGCTTCCTTCAACGCCTGTTCTTTCGTAATATAAGTCAAATCCTTTACGTAAGGACGGGCATTCAAGCGTTTACACATCTGCAAACCTTCCGGATTGGTCATATCCTGCTCCAGCATCACCTGTACCACCAGGTTCTCCTTCACATACGACGAGAGGTTCCGCCCCATGAGGACAGAGAAGATGACCAAACCCAACAATACAAGCACCATAGCGGTGCTGATGCATAACGTAACAACCTGCAATCCACGATGATTGCGAGGTTTATATTGTTTCTTTCTCATTATCAATTCTATTTATTTCTGACTGAAAAGAGCGTAATTACCCAAATTGTCTGCAAAGGTACATATAAACGAAGAGATAACAAAATAAAATTGCATTTATTTACATTTATTCGGAAAAATAAGAATAACAGAAACGAGAAAAAGGGCCGACCTCACGGCCAGCCCTTCCTATACAGAGTAAAATTCAAATAGGTATGACTTGAACTTTTACTTAATTTAATCTATTTGCTTTTATGGGACTTGCTAATCCCTAACAAATCTTACAACTTGGTGATGACACCCTTCTCTGAACTCTCCAGGAACTGGATGATGTTCTGAATCTCCGGTCCATCTGGCACCTGATCCTTGATCTGGTTAATGGCATCGAAGAGGGATGTCTGGCCATGGAATACCAATCGGTAGGCATTAGCAATATGCTTGCGAACCTTCTCGGTAAGCTCGGCTGCTTCCATGATGATGGTGTTAGGACCTGCATACTTCACAGGCTTTCCACCGGCAATGATATAAGGAGGAATATCCTTAGAGAAGGTAGTACCTGCCTGAATCATCGCCAGGTCGCCTACTCTAGTCTTGGCGTTCTCTACTACAGATGTTGAGTAGATGACACCGTTACCAATCACGCAGTCGCCCGCAATCTTGGTACCATAACCGAATACGCAACCGTTGCCGATTACAGTATCGTGAGAGATATGGGCACCTTCCATCAAGAAGTTGTTGTTGCCCAGAACGGTCTTGCCACCCTTGTGAGTACCACGGTTGATAACCACGTTCTCACGGATGGTATTGTTGTCGCCAATCACTACCTCACTCTCCTCACCGGTAAAGTTGAAATCCTGTGGGAGGGCAGCAATAACGGCTGCCTGGAACACCTTATTATTATTACCCATGCGAGTACCGTTCATGATGCTCGCAAAGGGATAGATGGTACAGTTGTCGCCGATGACCACATCGTCCTCGATATAGGCGAATGGATAGATCTTGCAGTTGTCTCCAATCTTAGCTTTTGGAGAAACCTCTGCCTTTGGACTTATTATACTAGCCATAATTATTAATTATCAATTATTAATTATTAATTATCATTACTTAGCTCCTCCACCCAATGCATAGTAGAGGTTTACCACTGCCTGCATCTTGTAGAAGTCATCAGCTACCTTTGAGAGTTGTACGTTGAGCAGTGAAGACTGTGCCTGGATTACTTCCAGATAAGAACCGCCAGCCTCTGACATCAACTTACGTGTATCCTCCACATTCTTCTCGAGTACGGCGATGCGCTTAGCCTCCACCTTACCCTTCTCGTCAGAATAGTTGTAGAGCACGAGGGCATTGCTCACCTCGCTACCTGCCTTCAACACGGCATCCTGCCAAGTATTGTAAGCCTGCTCGTACTGTATCTTAGCCACCTTCAAGCCGGCAATGATTCTACCATTCTGGAAGATTGGCTGAACCAATGAACCAACAGCAGAAAGCAACCACTTGCCTGGATTCACGATGCCTGCACCAGCAGAATTGGTGAATGCACCTGTACCAGAAATGGTGATAGATGGATAGAACTTGCTGCGGGCAGTCTCAATGCCATAGAAGCACTGAGCCAGATTCATCTCGGCTGCATGAACATCGGCACGGTTGTTGAGCAACTGGATGCCTACACCGGTAGAGAATGTTGCAGGAAGACTCTGATTCTCCAACTTGCCACGGGCAATAGAATGAGCCTGGTCACCGATGAGAAGACTCAGGGAGTTCTCTGTCTCACGAATCTGACGCATCAGGTCAGTCTTCTGAGTCAACACTGCATAGTAGTTGCTCTCGGCAGCCTGAACAGAAGTTCCGCGATAACCAATCTTGGTATCCTTCAGCACCTTCATGGTCTCCCAGGTATTCTTGGTCAAACCTTCCATATTGTTAACCAGCTCCACCTGCTTATCGAGCATCAACAAGGTATAATACATGTTGGCGATGTTGGCGATGAGGTTGGTCTTTACAGATACCTGATAGTCCTGCAACTGGAGCAGAGCCATCTGGGCACTGCGCTTCTGAGAGAGCAGATTGCCGAAGAGGTCTACCATCCAGCTGGCAGTAACAGGCATCGTGTAAGTCTTGGTGGCAGCCTGACCATCCCAGGAAGCGATGGTTCCCTGAGGAGTGAAAGACAAGGCTGGCACGAATGCCAACTTAGCACACTTCAGCTGCTCTTCTGCCATCTTCACGTTCAAAGCCGCATTGAGGAGGTTGACATTGTTGTTCAATCCCTTCTCGATGAGCGACTGAAGCTGAGGGTCGGTAAAGACACTGCGCCAAGGGATATTGGCGAAGGTAGTAGTATCCTTTACAGCCAAAGTATCTGTATCAGAAGCTACATCGCGAACGATACCGCTGGTCTTCACATCCGGACGCTCATATTTTCCGTAGAGAGTCTTGCAGCTGCTCAGAGAGAGCGCTGCGAGACCCAATATGATGATATTTAAATTCTTTTTCATTGTTTCCTTTGAAGTTACATTGCGTTATTACTTCTTCTCGATACCCTTCTTCTGATGAGCTGCGTTGGCATACTGCTCCAACTCGGCAGCTACCTCCTCGTTCAACTCATCCTCGAACTTCATTGGGGTCAACTTCTCCTGCAACCACTGGAAGACTGCGAAGAGAGCAGGAACCACGAAGATCTGACAGATAGTACCAATCAACATACCACCTACGGCGGCAGCACCCAAAGTCTGGTTACCATTCTTACCTACACCAGATGCGAACATCAGAGGCAGCAGACCGATAACCATCGCCAGAGAGGTCATCAGAATTGGACGGAGACGGGCACCGGCACCCAAGATAGCTGAGTACTTGATAGCCATACCCGTACGACGACGCTCGAGGGCGAACTGTACGATAAGGATGGCATTCTTAGCTAACAGACCGATCAACATAATCAACGAAATCTGCATGTAAATATCGTTAGAGTGACCGAAGAGGTTGGTGAAGATGAACGAACCTGCCAAACCGAATGGGATAGACAATACTACAGACAATGGCAAGATGTAACTCTCGTACTGGGCACTCAAGATCAGGTAAACGAATACGATACAGAGTGCGAAGATCAAACCTGTAGAGTTGCTGGATTCAGCTTCAGAACGGGTCAAACCAGAGTACTCATAACCATAGCCTTCTGGCAATGTCTGCTTGGCAACCTCAGCAATCGCCTTCATACCATCACCGGTAGAGTAACCGCTGTTAGGAGTTACAGATACATCCATAGAGGTAAACAGGTTGAATCGTGTGATGTTAGATGGACCATAAATCTTCTTCAAGTTCACGAACTCGCTTACAGGAGACATGGTGCCATCAGCACAACGAACGTAAATCTTGCTCAGATCGTCTGGACGCATACGACTCTCAGGACCAGCCTGAATCATGACACGGTAGAGCTTACCGTAGGCATTAAAGTTAGATGCGTAGAGACCACCGAGGTAACCCTGCATTACAGACAATACTGAAGATGGAGAGATACCAGCCTGCTTGGTCTTGGCAACATCTACATCTACCATATACTGTGGGTAGTTAGGGTTGTACTGAGTCTGGGCGGTCTGAATTTCAGGACGCTTGTTCAACTCAGCCAGGAACTTCTTCACATTGTCATAGAACTTGTTCAAGTCACCACCGGTCTTATCCTGCATGGTCATGGTGATACCATTCTGTACAGAGAAACCGGAAATCATAGGTGGAGCGAAGGCAAGAACCTGTGCATCCTTGATGGCAGCAGTCTGCTTGTAGATCATACCCAACACAGAAGTATATTCCATTGGGTTGACAAACAACGCCTCAATACCGCCACCCGTACAAGCCTCCTTGATACGGTGGAAGAATCCACCCGGACGCTCCTCGAATGGCTTCAACTTCACGATGATGGTACCCTGGTTAGAACCGGCACCGCCGATAAAGCTATAACCCATGATGGCGTTACGGGTTGCGATGGCTGGGTTGTTAGCCAGCATCTTATCTACCTGCTTAACCACCTCTGCTGTACGTTCCTGAGAAGTACCAGGAGCTGTAGAGATACAAGCGAAGATAGTACCGGTATCCTCATCAGGCACCAGACCCGTCTTGGTAGTACCCATCAGGGCAACCAGACCTACGATACTGACTGCCACGAGGCTACCAGCGATGATGCCATGATTGATAACCCACTTGACACCACCCTTATACTTATTGGTAATCTTCTCAAACTGATAGTTGAATCCTGCGTGGAAACGGTCTACGAAAGACATCTTCTTCTCGTGACCCTCCTCGTGTGGCTTCAGCAACACGGCACAGAGTGCAGGAGACAGCGTCAACGCATTGATAGCCGAAATAACGATAGATACAGCCATGGTTACACCGAACTCACGGTAGAAGTAACCGGAAGTACCACCGATGAATGATACAGGAACGAACACGGCAGACATCACCAATGTAATAGAGATGATGGCGCTGGAGATTTCGTTCATCGCATCGATAGATGCAGTAAGGGCACTCTTGTAACCCTGGTCGAGCTTGGCGTGAACCGCCTCGACCACCACAATGGCATCATCGACCACAATCGCAATAGCCAGCAGCAGTGCTGACAGCGTAAGCAGGTTGATGGAGAATCCGAAGATCCAGAGGAAGAGGAAGGTACCAATCAAAGCCACAGGTACGGCAATCATAGGAATCAACGTAGAACGGAAGTCCTGCAAGAAGATATACACTACGATGAACACCAGTACCAGAGTGATGATCAAGGTGAAGATAACCTCCTCGATAGATGCGAACAAGAACTCGGTAACATCCATCAGGATGACATTCTTCAACCCAGGAGGATAACTCTTCTCCAGTTCATCAAGCGTTTTCTTTACGTCGTTTGCAATCTGGGTAGCGTTGGAACCGGCAATCTGCTGAACCATACCCATCACGGCAGGCTGACCATCATTGAGCAGGTTTACATTATACTGCAAACCACCCAACTCAATCTTGGCAACTTCGCCCAGACGGAGCGTCTGACCTGAAGTATTGCTCTTGATGAGGATATTCTCATACTCCAATGGAGTCTTCAAACGACCCTTGTAACGCAAGGTATATTCATACTGCATATCAGAGCTCTCACCAAAGCTACCAGGGGCAGCCTCGATATTCTGCTCTGCCAAAGCCTGAGAAATATCAGAAGGAACCAGTCCGAACTCCTTCATCTTCTCTGGTTTCAACCAGATACGCATAGAGTAGTTACGGGTAGAAGGGCTCTGCACATCACCCACACCATTGATACGCTTCAACTGAGGAATGACGTTGATCAAGGCGTAGTTGGTAACAAACTGGTCGTCGTAACGTCCATCGTCTGTAGTCAGAGCAAACATGATGACGTTGGAACTCTGTCGCTTGGTTACGGTGACACCCACCCTAGTAACCTCGGCAGGCAACAGAGACTGCGCCTGAGACACACGGTTCTGTACGTTGACCGCAGCCATATCAGGGTCAGAACCCTGCTTGAAGTAAACGGTGATCTGAGCAAAACCAGAGTTAGACGCAGAAGAGGTCATATAAGTCATGTTCTCCACACCGTTGATACTCTCCTCCAGCGGAGCAACGACTGAGTTCAACACCGTCTGGGCATCTGCACCCGTATAGGTAGCAGTTACCGTGATGGTAGGCGGCGCGATATTCGGATACTGCTCGATAGGCAGCGATACCAAGCCGATAATACCCAGCAAGACGAAGAAGATGGAAACCACCGTCGAAAGTACCGGGCGCTTTATAAAGTTTGTAAATGACATAATCTTATTTTAATTAAGAATTAATAATTAACAATTAATAATTGCCCCAAGGTCTATTAATTATTCATTATACATTATTAATTATACATTATATTACTTCTTTCCGCCCATAGCAGTAGCGAAGGCATGAGCGTTATCCTGAGACTCAGCCAACTTGGCAGCCTCAGCAATCTTCTGATTGTAACGCTCCAGAGTGATAGGCTTGATCTGCTGACCATCGGTCAACTTGGTGATACCCTTCAATACGATGCGGTCACCTACATGGAGACCAGAAGTTACGATATAGTTCTTGCCATCATCCTGTGGATTTACCTTGATTTCAGAATACTTCACCTTGTTATCCTTGGTTACTACGTAAACGAAAATCTTATCCTGCACCTGAGAGCAAGCCTCCTGAGGGATGACGATAGCCCTGTTATGATCATTAGGAACCACGATAGAACCTGCACCACCACTCTTCAGCAACTTCTCTGGGTTAGCGAAGTGAGCGATGAGAGAGATAGAACCGGAAGTAGCATCGATGACACCACTCATCTTAACCACCTTACCCGGATGATTATAGATAGTACCATCAGCCAACTGCAGCTTAACAGCTGGGAACGCTGCGATGGCTGCCTGAACGCTACCATTGGTCTTAGACATGTTCAGAATCTGAGACTCAGAGAGTGAGAAGAATACCTCCATGGTGCTGATGTTAGAAACAGTTGTCAGAGCCTGACCAGAAGCGCTTACCAAAGCACCAACCTTGAAAGGAAGGCTACCTACAACACCTGCAGAAGGGCTGGTAACGGTACACCAAGACAACTGCTCGCGGGCTGAAGCCAGAGCAGCCTCTGCCTGAGCTACCTGAGCCTTAGCTGTTGCATAGCTGTTAGCTGCTGTAGAAAGTTCATATTCACCGATAATCTTGCTATCATACAACTTCTTGTTATTCTGATAAGTCAACTTAGCTGTATTTGCCTGTGCCTTAGCTGTATTTACAGCGGCAGCAGCAGAACGGACAGCAGCCTGATAGGTCTCGCTATCAATAGAGAATAAAGCCTGACCTGCTGATACAGTCTGTCCCTCGTGTACAAAAACCTTAGTGATAAAACCAGAAACCTTAGGACGTACCTCTACATCCTGGATACCCTTGATGGTAGCAGGATAGGTAGTCTGCAATGCGGCGCTGGAAGTACCGATAGTAGCCACAGCGAACTCATCGTCGCTGAAGTCAGGCAGACCGCCCTTCTTACTTCCACCACATGATGTCAACGCAGCAAGAACACAAACTGCTGCAACAAACAAAACGCTTTTAATTTTCATACCTATTTTATATTATAATTTATTATTTAATCTTTTTACTTCCTTAAGTTACAACGCTTTTCCGCCCTCCGGCGAAAACTAAGAAACACCTCTAAGTTTTAAAGGCGCTGCAAAATTACTAATAATAAACGAATAACGGCTCGCATGGAGCCGTTATTTAACAAAAATTATTCTCTATTTTAAGTTTTCTGCATTTACAAGTCCCATCTCCTGTGCCTTCTTCATCAAAAGCTCCATCAATGGTTCCCGCTCGTTAGCCACTTTATTGTCCAGTACAGCATCCTTAAGATACTGCTTCAAGGTACCAACCTCGCGACATGGAGTAAGGTGGAACATCTCCATAATCTCATTGCCATCGATACATGGCTGGAGCAGACGTTTGTAATCACGTTCCTGCAAATCAACAAGTTTCTCACGCACCATCTTGAAATTATCCAGGAAACGCTGCTTGCGAACCTGGTTCTTGCTGGTTATATCTGCTTCGCAGAGGGTCATCAGATCGTTGATATCATCGCCTGCATCATTCAACAGACGGCGAACGGCACTATCCGTTACCTCTTCATCAGCAATCACAATCGGACGCATGTGGAGTTCCACCAGCTTCTGTACATACTTCATCTTTGCATCCATCGGCAGTTTCATACGGCGGAAGATGTTCGGAATCATCTTGGAGCCTATGATATTATGGCTATGGAAGGTCCAACCGATGCTGTTATCCCATCGCTTGCTTTTCGGTTTGCCGATATCATGGAAGAGTGCCGCCCAACGAAGCCAGAGATTATCAGAATGCTTGCATACATTCTCAAGCACCTCCATCGTATGGTCATAATTGTTCTTATGCGCTCTGCCGTTCCGTGTTTCCACCTTATCCATCACTACCAGTTCCGGCAGGATAAGGTCAAGCAGACCTGTATCCTTCAAATAATAAAATCCACTGCTAGGATGCTTAGAGAGCATAATCTTGTTCATCTCGTCACAGATGCGCTCGGCACTGATGATCTTCAGGCGCTCGGCATTACGGGAGAGAGCATCATAGGTCTCATCTTCTATCTGGAAATTGAGCTGAGTGGCAAAACGCACACAACGCATCATACGGAGCGGGTCATCAGAGAAGGTAATATCTGGGTCGAGAGGAGTGGCAATAATACCATCTTCCATATCATAAACGCCATCGAACGGATCTACAAGTTCGCCGAATCGCTTTTTATTCAAGCAGATAGCCATTGCATTGATAGTGAAATCCCGGCGGTTCTGATCATCCTCCAGAGTTCCATCTTCTACAATAGGCTTTCTGGAATCATGGTTATAGCTCTCCTTACGGGCTCCCACAAACTCCACTTCCATATCATGATACTTCACCTGAGCAGTTCCGAAATTCCGGAACACAGAGAGATATGCATTCTTTCCGAGCAATGTTTTCAAGGCAGAAGCTACCTCAATACCACTACCCACCACAACGACATCTATATCATTGGAAGGTCGCTCCAAGAAAAGATCACGCACATATCCACCAACCACATAACATTCCACAGCCAACGAATCCGCTACCTCTGAAATCTTATGAAATATATCCTTATCCAGTATTTGTGCCAGTTCGGCATTGGTCAAATTTCTCATACTCTTTTTTCTTTCGGGGTGCAAAGTTACTGCAAATCGAAGACAATACAAAATAAAAAAAGATTTTTTTTGTTTTTATTGTTGAGATGCAGCGTAACTTATCAAAAGTTACTGCAAAATGAGCGAAAAACAAAATAAATTGCGATTTATTTTTTCTTCCGAATGCAGCGTAACTTATCCAAAGTTACTGCAAATTATGTAAAATACAAAATAATTATTTGGCTATTTCATAATAAATGCGTAAATTTGCACCGAATTTCGAAATTATTATGGCAGATTTATTAAAAACAGAACAGCAGTTTAAGGCTGTCATGGGTGAATGCAGGGCATTATTTGAGAAGAAACTTCATGATTATGGAGCCTCTTGGAGAATCTTGCGCCCTTCTTCTCTGACAGACCAGCTCTATATCAAGGCTAAGCGTATCCGCTCGCTCGAAATCAAGAAAGAATCTTTGGTTGGCGAAGGCATACGTCCGGAATTCATCGCCCTTATTAATTATGGTATTGTGGGACTCATCCAGCTGGAAAAGCCATTCGTGGATGAAGTAGACATGACGCCAGAAGAGGCAATGAAGTTATATGACCTCCATGCACAGGAAGCACTGGAACTGATGCTCAGGAAGAACCATGACTATGACGAGGCTTGGCGTTCGATGAGAGTCAGCAGCTATACTGATTTCATCCTTACCAAGATTCAGCGCGTAAAGGAAATAGAAGATATCGCTGGTGCCACGCTCGTGTCAGAAGGCATTGATGCCAACTATATGGACATCATCAACTATGCCGTGTTTGGAGCCATCAAGATGAGCGAATAAGGGTAAATGAATAATTCAAATGGAGAATAAGGCTACTCATATCTTAACCAAGATTGCGGTGAATATCGGGCGATTGCTCATGGCGACAACCTTCATATTCTCAGGATTCGTGAAGGGAATGGATCCATTGGGTACGCAATACAAGATAACCGACTATCTGGAAGCACTGCATATTGACTGGATATTCCCCTCATGGAGTACACTTGGCATGTCGGTTCTGCTAGGAATGATAGAGTTTGCCATCGGTATTTTCCTGCTGTTTGCCATCCATAGGAGGCAGGTAAGCCGGATTACTCTATTCATCATGAGCGTGATGACGCTGATTACTTTATGGATAGTCATCGCAGACCCTGTAAAAGACTGCGGATGCTTCGGTGATGCCATTATCCTATCGAATACAGAGACTTTCATCAAGAACATCATCCTCCTAGCGATAGCTCTCTTATTGTGGAGAAAGCCGTTCGAAATGAAACGACTGATATCCAAGCCGACTCAATGGATCGTAATCAATTATACGTTCATCTTCTCTATCTGCGTAAGCTTATGGAGTCTGTGGACACTTCCACAATTCGACTTCCGCCCATATCATATCGGTGCCAACATCGCTAAAGGGATGGAAATACCAAAGGGAGCCAAACAGCCTAAGTTTGATACGACCTTCATTCTGGAAAAGAACGGAGAGCGAAAGGAGTTCACGATAGACAACTACCCAGACTCTACCTGGACATTCATCGACAGTAAGACGGTACAGACAGAAGAGGGATATGTGCCTCCTATCCACGATTTCAGTATCGAAGACACTCAGACGGGGCTAGACATCACCCAAGAGGTGATCCATCGTAAGGGATACACCTTCATCTTGGTTTCGCCCCATCTGGAATTTGCCGATGATGCCAATTTTGGGAACATCGATGAGATCTATGAATACGCCAATGATCATGGCTACAAGTTCATCTGCCTTACGGCAAGTACCGAAAAAGGGATCAAGCACTGGCAAGACATCACAGGCGCAGAGTATCCGTTCTATCTCACTGACGAGACCACGCTGAAGACTGTGATCCGCAGCAATCCGGGTCTGCTCTTGCTGAAAGACGGAACCATTATCCAGAAATGGAGCCACAATGATCTCCCAAACATGACGGAGATAGCAGGCAAGCCGCTGGAGCAGACAGAGATAGGTAAGATGCCGGAAGTAAGTGCAGCCAAGAAGATAGCAGGCATGGTTTCATGGTTCGTCATACCATTGGTATTACTCACCATCGCCGACAGGCTCTGGGCATGGGGCGCATGGATTAGAAAGAAAGAGAATTCAAACAGAATATTATCAACTTTTAAAAAGAAAAGAAAAATGAGAAAGAAAATTGTAGCAGGTAACTGGAAAATGAACATGAACCTGCAGGACGGTGTTGCTCTCGCTAAGGAGATCAACGAGGCATTGGTAGCAGACAAACCAAACTGCGACGTAGTAATCTGTACTCCATTCATCCACTTGGCTTCTGTAGCTCAGGTTTTGGATTCAGAGATTGTAGGTCTCGGTGCAGAGAACTGCGCAGACAAGGCTAAGGGTGCTTTCACAGGTGAAGTTTCAGCTGAGATGGTAAAGAGCACAGGTGCTCAGTACGTTATCCTCGGCCACTCAGAGCGTCGTCAGTATTATGGCGAGACAGCAGAGATCTTGAAGGAGAAGGTAGAGTTGGCTTTGGCTAACGGTTTGAAGGTCATCTTCTGCTGCGGTGAGACTCTCGAGGAGCGTGAGGCAGAGAAGCAGAACGAGGTTGTTAAGGCAGAGTTGGAGGGTTCAGTATTCCACTTGAGCGCTGAGGCTTGGAAGAACATCATCCTTGCTTACGAGCCAATCTGGGCTATCGGTACAGGTAAGACTGCTACTTCTGACCAGGCTGAGGAGATGTTGGCATACATCCGCTCTATCGTAGCTGAGAAGTATGGCAACGAGGCTGCTGAGGAGACATCTATCCTCTACGGTGGTAGCTGCAAGGCTAGCAACGCACCTGAGCTCTTCGCTAAGCCAAACATCGACGGTGGCTTGATTGGTGGTGCTTCTTTGAAGGCTGCTGATTTCAAGGGTATCATCGACGCTTGGAAGAAGTAATTAATAAGTCTACAGACTTAATAAAAAATTGAAGGGATGTTTTCTAAGTGAAGAAGCATCCCTTCTTCATCAAAACTACGATATTAATAATAAAAGGAATAGTCATGAAACAATTCGTCACATTATTGATTATCATCCTCAGTACTAGCATGACCGCTCATGCTCAAACTTACCTGGATCATCTGAAAGAGAAGAATCAGGGACAGGGTGTTGTGACCGTTCACCAAAGCAAGGCAATAGATGAATTGGTTAACGGAAAGAAGATTACGCCCCAAGACGACAAGACCAAGACTACACCACAACCACAAAAGAACGGAACAGATACTCAGCAGAAGGGAGTAACTCCTACTACTCAGCACAAACAGGGTCCAGACTCATTAAAGAAGACTGAACCTCAGCGCCATGAGACAGCCAAAGAAGGTGTCCATACAAGTAACGCGCAAAAATCAGAAACCCCAAAAGACGAAACAGACAACACTGTTGTAGACATGCGCAAGAAAGTGATGCGCAAGAGCTATAAGGTTACAGGATATAGAGTACAGGTTTATGCCGGAGGCAATTCACGCAACGACCGTCTGAAAGCAGAACAGACTGGCAATACACTCAAGATGAAATTCCCGGAACAGCCAGTATATGTTCATTTCTACTCACCAAGATGGATTTGCCGCATGGGCAACTTCCGCAACCTTAACGATGCCCGGAAGGTATTGATTAAGGTAAAAGCACTTGGATACAAGCAAGCCTGCCTCGTAAAGGGACAGATTACAGTGCAGTATTAAAAAGTGAAGAGTGAAGAATGAAGAATTCAACAGCTTTACTAATAATAAAGTTCAATGTTCAAAGCTCAAAGTTCAAAGTAAATAAGATATGAATCCAGAAACAGAATTTCGCGAGGGATTAGACGAACTCGCAGGCCACTATAAAGAAGTATTGAAACTCTTGGGTGAAGATCCTGAGCGTGAAGGTCTTGCAAATACTCCCATGCGTGTGGCTAAGGCTATGCAGATATTGACCCGCGGCTACACCCAGGATGCTCATAAGGTATTGACAGATGCCTTGTTTGATGAAAAGTACAACCAGATGGTAATTGTAAAGGACATCGACTTCTTCTCGATGTGCGAGCACCACATCTTGCCTTTCTACGGAAAGGTTCATGTAGCCTATATCCCAAACGGAAAGATTACCGGCCTCAGCAAGATAGCACGTGTGGTAGATATCTACAGCCATCGTCTGCAGGTGCAGGAACGCCTTACACAACAGATTAAGGACTGCATCCAAGAGACTTTGAATCCACAGGGAGTGATGGTTGTGATTGAAGCCAAGCACATGTGCATGCAGATGAGAGGTGTGGAGAAGCAGAATTCCATTACAACAACAAGTGATTATAGTGGCGTATTCAATTCCCTGAATACCCGTCAGGAGTTCATGAACCTGTTGAGAGGAGAAACAAAGAGAATCTAATTATTATAATCATTAGTTATTAGTGATTATTGATTGGCATGAGAGTCTATTAGTAATCACTAATCACTATAAAATAATCAATAAACACGATGTTAAGGTTTATATCCTGGAATGTAAATGGCCTTCGCGCTTGCGTTGGCAAGGACTTCGAGAACCAGTTTAAGGCGCTCGATGCAGATTTTTTCTGCCTGCAGGAAACAAAAATGCAGGAAGGACAGCTCGATCTGACCTTTGAAGGCTACGAGAGTTATTGGAACTATGCAGAAAAGAAAGGATACTCAGGTACGGCCATCTATACCAAGCACAAGCCTTTGAGCGTAAGCTACGGTATGGGTGTGGAAGAACACGACCACGAAGGCCGCATCATCACTCTGGAATATGAGCAGTTCTATCTAGTTACATGCTATACCCCCAACTCTCAGACAGAATTAAAGCGTCTGGATTATCGAATGACTTGGGAAGACGATTTTCACAAGTTTCTGAAGGCTCTTGACGCCAAGAAGCCTGTTGTAATCTGTGGTGACCTGAATGTAGCTCACGAAGAAATCGATATCAAGAATCCGAAGACCAACCGTCGCAATGCAGGTTTCACCGACGAGGAACGAGAAAAGATGACCATCCTCCTCAGCGACGGCTTTACCGACAGTTTCCGTTATCTTCATCCGGAAGAAGTAACCTATTCGTGGTGGTCTTACCGCTTCAAGGCCCGTGAGAAGAACGCAGGTTGGCGTATCGACTACTTCCTGGTATCCGACAGCATCAAAGACAGGATAACAGAAGCCAGGATTCATACAGAAATCATGGGCAGCGACCACTGTCCTGTAGAAGTTGATTTAGACATCTAATCAGATATCCCTAGAGAGACAAAAGATTCAGATATCAAATACAAAGGCAAAAGAAGGGCTGGCGAGATTTCGCCAGCCCTTTTCAGTTACGCACATATCAGAAAAAAAATGGGGATGTACCTTCCTCACGGAAGCCATCCCCATATTGGTCATATCAACATAAAATTTTAATTTATATAAGAGAGATTTTCTTTAATTCCAATGAAGAAACCGTTTCCAAGGTTTTAAATCTTACATGAACTGCTGGATTTCAGAGAGATTTCTCTTCTCTGTAGTACCATCCTTGTAAGTTACCATGAAGTAATCGTGAACAGACTTACCATTCTTGAACTGAACGACAGCCGCACCGCCTTCACGGAGCTGGAGAGTGAAGTAACCCTCACGCTTGCCATTGACATACTTGCCATGCCACTTCTCCTTACCATTCTTATAGTAGGTAGTAACCTCACCATTGAAGATAGTATTGCGATCGTTACCGAGATCTACAAAGCTGTAGCCACCCTCAGCACGGAGATTACCATTCATATAGAAGTCTTGGAACACATCCTTCTTATTGACGCCTGTGCCAGTAGTCATCAGCAGTCTGTAATAACTAGCCTGCTCTGCACTTGCTACGTTACTCATATTTTCTGCATAGAAAATAGTGTCAGCTACTACTGTTGCATTCTCTACGTGCTTACGACCGAAAGCTGCTACAGTCATAAAAGCCATCAATGAGAATAATATAACTCGTTTCATATTCTTAATTTTTTAGATTGAATTTGTTGTTGTTTATTTCTTTTTTCTGGTGCAAAGATACAATGAAATTCTCAATGTTGTATATTCTCTTAACGCAATTTTATTTTATTTTTTGCCCCAGTTTTACTTTTTCCGTGAAAACGTACACAGAATTACAATTTGTTATTTTTGCACCTCCAATTACGCACTTTGAAAGTAGCTACAAGAAATAATACCCTATTTTACCTATCATCTCTTTACATATTGTAAACTCATTTATCATTTCATGTCGTATAAAAGAAACTTTTTTTCATCAGAAACATAAACTTTTTCGCCCGTTTGCTAGCTTATGTTCATTTTATTTTGTACTTTTGCAGAAAATATATCATAAATTATATCATATAAAAGGTATACGCATGAAACATTTTACAATTTTCATCATCATATTGGCCACACTTGGGCTTTGGTCTTGCAAAGACTCAGAGGGAACCATCGGAGATTCACCCATCACTGCCAACGGACAGGATAGGGATAGTGACATCATTACGGGAGATGACTACATCTACCATCTCCCCGTCATATTCCATGTATTCTACAAAGACAGCAAAAACCCGAAACAGTATATATCCAATGCCCGACTCAAGGAGCTGCTAGACAATGTCAACGAGCTATATCAAGGCAATGTATATAATATCAGTCTCGACACCATCGAGAGTGAGAACCTCCATATACAGTTCGAACTTGCCGAATACGACCTCAATGGAAAGAAACTGAAGACGCCAGGCGTAGAATACATCAAGATAGCAGAAGACTCCCTAGACTGTGAAGAGTTCATGCGCAGCAAGTCGAACGCCAAATACTCCTGGAACCAAAACGACTACATCAATGTGATGGTCTATACCTTCAAGAATACCGATGCAACGTCGACAACTCTTGGCATCAGCAATGTACCCTACAAGGTAGCCGGTTATCCTGATTTGGAAGGCTTGACCAACGGCAAGAATTATCCGCTCAGCAAGCCAAACAGTTTCCCATACTGCGTATCCCTCAATGCCATCTATGTGGATAAGAAATACGAGGGTACCCGATATACGACCGACAAGAAGCAGAAGAATTATCAGTATAATACAGCAGATCCGAATGCCACGCTGGCCCACGAACTGGGGCATTATCTGGGACTTTTCCACACATTCTCCGAAAAGCCAGACAAGAAAGACAAATCAGAGCCGGCTGATGACGATGATGATTCAGACTATTGTCAAGATACACCTAGCTACAACAGAATAGCGTATAACAAATGGCTCGTCAGCTACATGGCAGAAGCCAAAAAGATCAAGCCAGATACGACATTCACGGTGAAACAACTTGCCAAACGCTCCAACAATCAGGGAAAAGAATGGCAGGCAGACAATCTGATGGATTACAGCATCTGCTACAGCATGCGGTTCACTCCAGATCAAGCCTATCGAATAAGACAGGTATTGTACTATTCGCCGCTCATTCCGGGTCCGAAGAAGGCAAGAACCACCACAAGAGCATGGAATGAGATGCCAGAAGAAGAATTCGACCTTCCGAATGTCTTGGCCAAGGGAAGAACCATCAGGCTGAAAGACATTCAGACCCGCACCTTCCATGACAAATAAACAGATTCAATATCATCAAACAGCAGAATATAGAATATGAAATATACAATCAAGGCTCCAAGCCAACTCAACGCAAGCATCAACTTGCCTGCATCCAAAAGTATCAGCAACAGAGCGCTCGTCATCAGTGCGATGGCAGGAAGCAACATCCAGCCCGACAACCTGAGCGACTGTGATGATACAGAGGTGATTATTGTAGCCCTCAAGGATATGCCAGAGGTCATCAACATCAAAGCTGCAGGTACTGCCATGCGATTCATGACTGCTTACCTGGCTTCTACAGAAGGTGAACACACCATCACGGGTACCGAGCGCATGCAGAACCGCCCTATAGGCATTCTGGTAGATGCCCTTCGCTATCTGGGCGCAGACATCACCTATGAAAAGAAGGAAGGCTATCCCCCACTCCATATCAAGGGCAAGCCGCTGGAAGGAGGCCATCTGGAAATTGTGGGCAACATCAGTTCGCAATACATCTCAGCCCTCCTCATGATTGGTCCTATCCTCAAGAACGGATTGGAACTGAAACTGACAGGCGAAATTGCATCCCGACCATACATCGACCTGACGCTCTGGACGATGAGGGAATATGGTGCTGAAGCAGAATGGACTGATATGGATACCATCACCGTCAAACCGCAGCCATATAAAAGCACTCCTTATCAGATAGAAAACGACTGGAGCGCCTCTTCTTACTGGTATGAGATGATGGCCCTCAACAGCAATTCCAATTCCCTCATCAAGCTCGAAGGTCTAATGGACAGCTCCAAGCAGGGCGATTCGGTTGTGAAATACATCTTCAGTCTGCTGGGTGTAAAGAGCGAATTCGAAAGTCGCGACACCCTGAGCACTGTTACCTTGAAGGCGAATCGCTGCCTGTTGCCGAAATTCGAATATGATTTCACGGGCTCACCAGATTTGGCTCAGACCATCGTCGTAGCCTGCTGCGCCCTTGGTGTCAAGTTCAAGTTTACCGGTCTTGCCAGTTTGAAGATCAAGGAAACCGACCGTATCGAAGCATTGAAGACGGAACTGAAGAAGGTGGGTTATGTGATTCGCGATGAGAATGACAATACGCTCATCTGGGATGGTGAAACCTGCGAGCCTACGTTCGCTCCTATCGACACCTACGAAGACCATCGCATGGCTATGGCTTTCGCTCCTCTCGCATTCAAGTTTCCACAGATAGAAATCAACAACCCGGAAGTTGTGAGCAAGTCTTACCCACAATACTGGGAGGACCTCAAGAAAGTAGGGTTTGAAATAAGTGAAGAGTGAAGAATAAAAAGTGAAGAATTCTACAGCCTTTGCTAATCATAAAGTTCAAAGCTCAAAGTTCAAAGTTCAAAGTAAATGCTATATTTAGTTTTAGCCTTGGTGGTATTAGGCCTGATAAGCGCCCTGTTCGGTATCTTCTCTCATCGCAAGGGAGAGGAAGAGGAACCTTTGCAGGAAGGAGTATCGTGCAACACCTGCAATGGGGAAAACTCTAAATGCGAACAGGACTGCATGATGGAAGCAGCCATCAAGGAAATAGAATATTACGATGACGAAGACCTCGACCGGTTTGCTGGTCGCGAAGCCGATTCCTATACCGACGAAGAGGTGGAGGAATTCTCAGAGGTGCTCTATACGATGCAACCAGAAGAAGTAGCCGGCTGGAACAGAAGCCTCATTCTGCGGGGCATCAACCTTCCTAACCAGCTGAAAGATGAAGTCATCAACTTTTTAAGCTAGAATTTTACAGTTCAAACTTAAATATTCAGCAGCTCCGCTAATTATAAAGTTCAAAGCTCAAAGTTCAAAGTAATGGATATACTGCAGTATACATTTTTCCAGAATGCGCTCATAGGAGCTTTCCTATCCAGCATCCTATGCGGATTCATCGGAACCTATATAGTTACACGCCGACTGGTTTTCATCAGCGGCGGCATCACCCATGCCTCTTTCGGTGGCATCGGAATCGGTGTATATGCGGGGCTCAACCCCATTTTCTCAGCCATGGCTTTTGCCATACTGAGTGCTTTTGGCGTACAATGGATTTCAAGGAAGAAAGACGTGCGCAAAGACTCTGCCATCGCCATGTTCTGGACACTGGGAATGAGCGTGGGCATCATCTGCTGTTTCCTTACACCCGGATTCATGCCCGATCTTCCCTCCTTCCTCTTTGGCAGCATCCTAGCCATCGATAGTGCTGACTTGTGGCTGCTGGGCGGTCTCACCCTCATCGTTGCGCTGCTCTTCACATTCCTGCTGCGCCCCATTCAGAACATTGCTTTCGACTGCACGTTTGCCAGGTCGCAGCACCTGCCCGTCACAGCCATAGAATATTTGATGATGACGCTCATCGCCATGACCATTGTAGCCACGCTGAAGATGGTGGGCATCGTACTCGCCATCAGCCTGCTTACCATTCCGCAGATGAGCGCCAATCTCTTTACCAACAATTACAGGAACATGATTGCCGTCAGCATCCTGCTGGGATGGATAGACTGCCTGGTGGGATTATATGCCAGCTATCTGCTCAACGTGCCTTCAGGCGCCACCATCATATTCGTCAGCATCATCCTCTTTGCCCTCGCCAAGGGATATAAGATGCTCCGACATTCATAAAGATAATATAATAAGGTGAAACAACAGAATACTTTTCATTACGCCCTAGGCTTTGTCTTCCTGACGACAGCCCTGATTCTTACCGGATGCTCTACGCAGAAGAATACAGCGCAGAGCAGATGGTGGCACGCCTTTAATGCAAAGTACAACACCTATTATAATGGTACACTCGCCTATATCGATGGTTCGCTGGAGAAAGAGACGGGAAACAAGGACAACTATACCGAGCAGATTCCGCTCTATACCGTGAGCAACAAGAACAGCCGGGAAATCGGCAAGGCCAACTTCGACCGCGCCATCGAGAAATGCGAGAAGGCCATCCATCAGCACAGCATCAAGCGAAGACCGGAATGGACCAAAAACCGCCGCAAGACAGCCAAAGACATCGAATGGCTGAGTCGCCGGGAATACAACCCGTTCCTCTGGAAGGCATGGATGCTGATGGGCCGTTCGCAGTTCTATCAGGGAGATTTCGAGTCGGCAGCCGCCACCTTTTCCTATATGAGTCGCCTCTACGCCACCCAGCCCGCCATCTACGGCAAAGCCCGGGCCTGGCTCGCCAAATGCTATATCGAGCAGAACTGGAATTACGATGCCGAAGACGTGATTCGCAACATACTTCGCGATTCCATCCACTGGCGTGCCCAGAAAGAATGGGATTATACCTTTGCCGATTACTATATCCACACCGGCAATGCCGAGCAGGCCATTCCTTACCTCAGGAAAGTAATCAGCCACGAGATGCGCCGCAAGCAGAAAGCACGCGAATGGTATCTGATGGGACAGCTTCAGGCATCCATCGGCAACAAGAAAGAAGCCTATAAAGCCTTCAGGCACGTGATTCGCCAGAATCCACCTTACGAACTCGCCTTCAACGCCCGCATTGCCATGACCGAAGTGATGGCGAAAGACAATGCCGGCAAGATGATCAGCAGGCTGAAACGAATGGCTGCCTCCGACAACAACAAAGAATATCAGGACCAGATATACTATGCCATCGGCAATATACACCTCAGCAGGAAAGATACCCTGCAAGCCATAACGGCATACGAGAAAGGCAATCAGAAATCTACCCGCAACGGCATAGAAAAAGGCGTCTTGCTGCTGCATCTGGGCGATTTGTACTGGACCAAGGAGAAATTCTCCGATGCACGCAGATGCTACGGAGAAGCCATCGGACTGCTGGATAAGGACAGAAAGGACTACCAGCAACTCGCCAACCGATCCAAGGTGCTCGATGAACTGGTGCCCTATACCGATGCCGTGCAGTTGCAAGACTCATTGCAGCAACTTGCCAGGATGAGCGAGAAAGAACGCAATGCTGCCATCGACAGGGTTATTGACGCCCTGAAAAAGAAGGAAAAGGAAGAAAGAAACAGAAAGGCGGAGGAAGAAGCGGAATCAACCCTCCGGCAGGACGGCGGCAACCTTGCCAACAACAACAACTTTGCCTCCAGCAACAGCCCGCAGAAAAACAATGAGAATAGCGCCAACACCCCTGCCAACGGGCAATGGTATTTCTACTCTCCGCTGACCGTAAGCCAGGGAAAGGCGCAATTCCAGAAACTCTGGGGCAAGCGAGATAACGTGGACAACTGGCAACGCATCAACAAGACCGTTGTTGCCAACGCTGCCGGAGCTGAAGAGATAACAGATGAACAGAGAGACTCGCTGGCACAGGCTGCCGAACAGGAAGAATTACTCAAGCAGACTTCAGACAGTGCCGTCAACGATCCGCACAGACGCGAGTATTACCTGGCACAGATTCCGTTCACCCCAGAACAATTGGCTGAGAGCAACAAGCTGCTGGAAGACGGTCTGTATCATGCCGGAGTCATCTTCAAGGACAAGCTCAACAACCTGCCACTGAGCCGGAAATCCCTGCTGAGACTGGTCAACAACCATCCAGACTATGCACATCTGGATGACGCCTACTACCATCTATATCTGCTCTATTCCAGAGAACGGAAACCAGAGATGGCACAGACCTATCTGCAGAAACTGAAGGCAGAATACCCGGAAAGCCAGTGGACTACCCTCCTTTCCGACCCATACTATGCAGAGAATGCCAAGCGGGGGGTGCAGATAGAAGATTCTCTCTACACGCTCACCTATCAGGCTTTCAGGGACGGGGAATATGAAAAGGTGGAAAGGAACGCCCAGATATCACGGAACCGCTTCCCTGATGGGGCAAACCGTGATAAATTCCTCTTCATCGGCGGCCTCAGCAAGCTGAACGACGGCGATATCAAGAGCTGCCTGGCAGACCTCAAGGAAGTGGTCAGCAAGTATCCCGACAGCCGTCTGAGCGAGATGGCAGGTATGATCATCAACGGCGTGGATGCCGGCAGACGACTCTATGGGGGCAAATTCGACCTCAACGACGTATGGACCCGCAGAAGCATAGAGCTCAACGACCGGGATTCCACCAGGCAGAAGGGATATAGCCCGGAACGCAATGCCAGCTTCGTGTTCCTCCTTGCCTACGATCCGGACAAGACCAACGAGAACCAGCTGCTCTTCGAGATGGCGAAGTACAACTTTACCTCCTACATGGCACGCTATTTCGATATTAATATCGAGGACTTGGAGGGACTGCATCGCATGCAGATTAGTGGTTTCAACAGTTATGACGAAGCCCGCCAGTACGCCAACGCCGTATACCAGCAGCCCGCCATCAAGCGTCTGCTGGGCAATGTACGTGCCTACGTCATCAGCGAGCCGAACCTGAAGCTCCTGGGTACCAGCCATACCTACGAGGAGTATGAGAAGTTCTACAGCAAGCATTTCGCCCCTCTCCCTGTCAGCAAGCTTCCATTGCTTCTCGAACCTGCCGAAACAGCTCCAGCAGCAGAAGAAGAGCCTTCTTCAGAAGAGGCTACTTCTGAAGAATCGCCCAAAGCGGAACAATCACAAGAAGATAACACGCTGACAGTTCCAATAACCCCACAGGACGAACCGCTAAGCAGCGGAGAACTCGAAGTAGAAGGCAAGAAGGAAGAGATTCCGGAAAAGAAAGACGACGGAATCCTCGTGATTCCAAACCAGAAGGAAAAGAAAGACGACGGAACCCTCGTGATTCCAAACCAGAAGAAAGAGAAGAAGGAAGAAGATACCGGCATCTATTTTGATGACAGCAACTCTTCAGAAAGCATCGAACTGGAAGATGAATATTTCGAACTGGAAGGGTTCTAATGAATTGCCCATAGCGCCTGATGCATAACCAATGCACAGCGCTATGGGCAAGTTTCGTTTACAGAGAACAGAAGAATGTCACCAGGAACGGTACGGAGAAATCCACACAGAAACCATGGAAGATGGAAACGACGATGAAGCTCTCGCCCGAACTGCGGGTGATGATGGGCAACGTGGTATCCATCGTGGTGGCGCCACCTACGCTGATAGGTGCCAGTTTGCCGAAATACCTAGCCAGCAGCGGAGCACACAGCAGGGTGAGAATCTCGCGGCAGATGTTGGCTAGAAGGGCGATGGTACCCAGTTCTGCACCACGATACTGGGTGATGAAGATACTCGACAGCGAGTAGTATCCGAAGCCCGAACCGATGGCAAGACAGTCGCTGAGCTGGCGATGCCCCAATACCAGGGAGGCAGCAGCACATCCGGCAAAAGTTCCCAGAATGGTCATCACCGGCAGCATCATCAGCCGGGGATTCACCTTTCTGAAACTCTTCAATATAGAGGTATCGCAACCGATGCTGATACCTACGCAGAACATCAGGCAGCAGAGCGCATAATAGCTCACGTCGCTCGCCGGGAAGCTGGACGGAATCACATCACACAAGCCCACGATGATGCCCAGCACGAAGAAACCCACGATAATCAGACTACCTTTCATTTCCCAGCCTCCTTTCTGCAGACGTATCTCCACAATGCCCAGGCAAAGATTGCACTACCCAGACTTCCGGCTATCGTCAGCACGATGGCCTCAAGACCCAGAGTCTGCAGACCATTGACGATATGCGGGTTAGCCCCCACCTCGATACCGAGCAGGAACAGCAGCACCCATATCAGCGCCGTGATAACCCGGCCAATAAAACTCATTTTCCTGTTGCGAAGCAGATATCCCGTACCTATTCCGCACAACATAATCATTACAATCTTGAGCATTGTTTTCTTCTTTCTTCGTTTATTTTTCGTTTATTCATTACTAAATAATAATAACGGATTCCCGGTCTTTATATTATATCCTAACCCAAGAATACAACACTTTCAGCCCTATTAACATACTTTAATAGCAAGAATCGTTCTCCATTCAAGAATTCTTTGTACTTTAGCATCTTAAAAAAAGATACATTTATGAGCAACGGATTATTACTTTGGGTAGACGACGAGATAGAGCTTCTCAAAGCCCATATCATCTTTCTGGAAAAGAAAGGATACGAGGTGGTGACGGTGAGCAACGGGGCCGATGCCATCGACCAATGCAGGCAGCAGACCTTCGACCTCATCCTCCTCGACGAGATGATGCCGGGACTGAGCGGACTGGAGACCTTGCAGCATATCAAGGACATCCAGCCAGCCACACCCGTTGTGATGTGTACAAAAAGTGAAGAAGAAAACATCATGGACCAGGCTATCGGTTCCAAGATAGCCGACTATCTCATCAAGCCCGTAAACCCGAACCAGATTCTCCTGTCGCTCAAGAAGAATATACACCGGAAGGACATCGTGACGGAGGTAACGCAGAGCGGATACCAGCAGGACTACCAGCAGATAGCCATGCAGATGATGGACTGCCGCAACTTTCAAGACTGGATGGAAGTATACCGCCGGCTGGTGAAATGGGAGCTGGAACTGAGCGATACCGACAGTTCGATGACCGAGATGCTCTCCATGCAGAAGGAGGAGGCGAACATCGGCTTTGCCAAATACATCGCCAGGAACTATATGGACTGGGTAGACCCGAAGAATCTGGGCAAGGTGGTGGAAGGCAGACCCGTGATGAGTCCGGACATCTTCAAGACCAAGCTCTTCCCGATGCTCGACAAGGACGAAAAGGTGTTCCTCATCGTGATAGACAACTTCCGCTACGACCAGTGGAAGATGCTGGCGAAAGACATCGGCGACATGTACGACATCGAGGAAGACATGTATATGAGCATCCTGCCCACAGCCACCCAGTATGCCCGGAATGCCATCTTCAGCGGACTGATGCCCAACAAGATAGCCGAAATGTTTCCGGAACTGTGGGTGGACGAAGACGAAGAGGAAGGCAAGAACCTCAACGAGAAGCCGCTCATCCAGACGCAGCTGGACAGATATCGCAAGCACTACAGCTTCAGCTATCACAAGGTGAACGATTCGGCTGGAGCCGACAAGTTCCTGGAGCATTACAATGAATGCAAGGGCAACGACCTGAATGTGCTCGTCATCAACTTCATCGACATGCTCTCGCATGCACGAACCGAATCCAAGATGGTAAGGGAGCTGGCGAATACGGAATCAGCCTACCGCAGCATCACCCGGAGCTGGCTGCGCCACTCGGTACTGGCAGAGCTGTTCAAGCGGCTTGCCCAGAGCGATTTCAAGGTAATCATCACCACCGACCATGGCAGTATCCGCGCATCGAAGCCCATCAAGATTGTAGGCGACCGCAATACGAACACCAACCTGCGCTACAAGCTGGGCAAGAACCTGGCGTATAATGCCAAGGAAGTATTCACCATCAAGGAGCCCCACAAGGCACAGCTGCCTGCTCCTAATCTGAGCACTGCGTATGTCTTCGCCTACGGGGATGCCTTCTTCGCCTATCCGAACAACTATAATTATTATGTGTCTTACTACAAGGACACCTTCCAGCATGGTGGCATCTCGATGGAGGAAATGCTCATTCCACTCATCACGCTGACACCGAGAAAGAGATAAGCAAAGACTCCAGCAGCCTTAGCTAATCATAAAGTTCAATGTTCAAAATTCAAAGTTCAAAGTAAATATATGAAGATTAAGATTGATTCATTAGACAACATCCATGTAGCTGCCAGAGAATTTCTGGATAACATGGGCGACGGCAAGGTCTTTGCCTTCTATGGCAAGATGGGTGCCGGAAAAACAACATTTGTCAAAGCTATCTGCGAAGAGTTGGGAGTAGATGACGTCATCACCTCTCCTACCTTTGCCATCGTCAACGAATATACCGCTGGTAATGGCGACCCTGTCTATCACTTCGATTTCTATCGCATCAAGAAGCTGGACGAGGTATACGATATGGGCTATGAGGACTATTTCTACAGCGGAAACCTCTGCTTCCTGGAGTGGCCGGAGCTGATAGAAGACCTCCTGCCAGAAGACTGCACCAAGGTGACTATCACCGCCGAGGAGGATGGCAGCAGAAGCGTAGAATGGTAAGAAAAATACGTCCCGACGCAGACTTTACTACGTCCCGACGCAGTTCTCAGTACGTCCCGACGTAGCACGGTCTGCGTCGGGACGTATTTTCATACCCCTCGTGATGCAGTTGCCCGCCCCTCGCCGTGCAGCTACAGCCCCCTCGTAACACTACCCAGCGGGCATGCAAAAAGTGACAAAGTCACTCGTCACCTTCTGCCAACAAAAAAGCACCTGACCAGAGACGGAAAATCTCCAGCCAGATGCCTTTAACCATTTTGCTTTCAGGATTTTACAAGAGAGCCTGGAACTTCTCAGTCAGGGTTGCCTTTGATGTAGCACCTACGAACTTGTCTACCAGCTGACCACCCTTGAAGAAGAGGATAGTAGGGATGTTGCGAACACCAAACTCCATAGCGATGTCGTCATTCTCCTCTACATCACACTTGCCAACAACGATTTTACCATCAAACTCCTCAGCCAATTCTGACACGATAGGAGCAATCTGACGGCAAGGACCACACCATGTAGCCCACAAATCTACTACCAATGGCAACTCGCCATTCTTGTAACTCTCGAAATTCTCTGTTGTAATTGTTACTTCCATTTTCTGTACTTTTTATTTTATTTATGATTAATATTATCTGAGTATATTAACTAGTTAATCTGATAAGACATCTTCGGGTTGTCGTTCACGAACTGAATCAGTTCCCGGCTCACTCCTATCGCCCTGTCCTGTGCACGCATCGTAAAGTTGGTGTTGGTCTCAGAGTCATGAATCTGTATGAAGAGCTGCGCATGGCCCTCATCGTTCTCAACCAGCGTCTTGAGGTCGTTCACCAGCGTATCATCAACGATAGAGCTGTCGATGGAAATCGTAAACTTCTCCAATCTGTTCTCCTTCACGGTCTGCAGATATTCCACCGTACTGATCTTGAAGTCGAGATAGTTGCTGTTGCCATAGCGGGCTACGCACTTTGCCGTAACAAAGATGGTACTTCCCTCCACCATGACGCCTCGCCAGGTGCCCCAGTCCTCACCGAAAAGTGCCAGTTCGCCCGACCCCTCAAAGTCTTCGAGGGTAACGAATCCACAAGGCTTTCCGGTCTTGGTAAACTTGGATTTCACCTCGGTGATGATGCCGCCGAAGACGATGTCTTCCTTCTTGGCAAGCGCAACCTTGTCGCCCAGCTCCGCACAATGGGTATTGCAGAGGTTCTTGAGGATAATCTCATAATCATCCAGCGGATGAGCCGAGAGATAGATGCCCACCAGCTCGCGCTCCCTGTTCAGTCGCTCGATGGTGCTCCAGCCTTCCACCTCAGGAATAGGCGGAGTGGCTATCTCTACTGCTTCGGTTCCTCCGAAGAGCGATGTAGCCGCCTCCTGCTGCTCGCGCTGATAGAGCTGGCCATAGCGCACCAAGGTATCGAGGAAGGTCTCACCCTTGCTGTTCTTGCCGAAGAACTGCTCACGGCGGATGCCGAAGCTGTCGAAACCGCCACTCAGCGCCAGGGTCTCGAAAGCCTTGCGGTTAACGCAGGAGAAGTCTACACGTTCTGCAAAATCGAAGATGGTCTTATAGGGACCGTTCTTCTCCCTTTCTGCCACGATGGCATCGGCAGCCGGAGCTCCCATACCCTTGATAGCAGAAAGACCGAATCGGATTTCGCCATGTTCGTTCACACCGAAGGCACGGTAACTCTCGTTCACGTCAGGTCCCAGCGTCTTGATATCCATCGACTGGCACTCCTCCATCAGCTTGGTGATTTCGGTAATCTGGGCAAAGCGGCGGGTCATCAGCGCTGCCATGTATTCGGCAGGATAGTGAGCCTTGAGATAAGCCGTCTGATAGGCTACCCACGAATAGCAGGTGGCATGCGACTTGTTGAAGGCGTAGGAAGCAAACTTCTCCCAGTCGCTCCATATCTTCTCCAACACCTTCGGATCGTGTCCGTTCTCCTGTCCCTGCTTGATGAATTTAGGCTTCATTGCATCTACGATTGCCTTCTTCTTCTTACCCATCGCCTTACGGAGGGCATCAGACTCACCTCGGGTGAAGCTGGCAAGCTGACGGGAAAGGAGCATCACCTGCTCCTGATAGACCGTGATGCCGTAGGTATCCTTCAGATACTTCTCCATGCACGGGATATCGTAGGTAATCGCCTGCTTACCGTTTTTGCGGGCGATGAAGTCAGGGATATAGTCCATAGGACCCGGACGGTAGAGGGCATTCATGGCGATGAGGTCCTCAAACACCGTAGGCTTCAGCTCGCGGAGATACTTCTGCATGCCAGGCGACTCAAACTGGAAGGTTCCGATGGTCTGTCCGCGCTGGTAGAGCTGATAGGTCAGCTCATCATCGATAGGGATGGCATCGAGGTCTACCACGTCGCCCGTGGTCTGCTTGATGACCTTGCATGCCTCCTTCATCTCGGAGAGGGTCTTCAAGCCCAGGAAGTCCATCTTGATGAGTCCGGTGGTCTCGATGACGTGACCGTCGTATTGGGTTACTGCCGTCTTCAGTCCCGGAAAATCAGGGTCATCGGCAGTAGATACAGGCACCCAGTTGCTGATAGGGTCTCGGCAGATGATGAATCCGCAGGCATGGATACCCGTGCCACGGATGGTGCCCTCCAGCATCTTGGCATATTTGATGGTATTGCTCTCGCGGGGGTCGGTGGAGTATTCTGCCTCTCTCAGCTCCGGCGTATACTTGATGGCATTGGGAAGATTCATCTTCGCGCCGTCAGGCAGTCGGTCTGGAATCGCCTTGCAGAGCGCATTCGCCTTGTCGAGCGGCAGCTTCTCTACTCGGGCCACGTCCTTGATGGAGTTCTTCGTTGCCATCGAACCGTATGTAATAATGTGGGCACAGTTCTCATGACCGTACTTATCCATTACCCAGCGCAAGACCTTGCCTCGTCCATCATCATCAAAGTCGGTATCGATATCAGGCAGGTTGACACGGTCAGGGTTCAGGAAACGCTCAAACAGGAGGTCGTACTTCAAAGGGTCAATCTTGGTAATGCCCAGGCAATAGGCCACCACGGAACCAGCCGCAGAACCACGGCCCGGACCCACCATCACGCCCAGCTCCTCGCGAGCCGCCCTGATGAAGTCGCTCACGATGAGGAAGTAGCCAGGGAAACCCATGGTCTTCATCACGTGGAGCTCGAAGTTCACATGCTCGTCCACGTTCGCCGGCAGCGGATCTCCATAGAGCTGCCTGGCTCCCTCGTAGGCAAGATGGCGCAGATACTCGGCCTCAAACTTGATGCGGTATATCTTGTCGTAGCCGCCCAGACGGTCGATCACCTTCTGTCCTTCCTCCGGCGGCAGCTGATTCTCGCCGTTCTCATCGCTGGTGAATTCCTTGTAGAGGTCTTCCTCTGATACCTTCTGGCGCAGTTGCTCCTCGGTACCGAAACTCTCCGGAATGGGGAAGAAAGGCATGATTGGTCCGTGGTCGATGCTATAGATTTCCACCTTGTCAAGCACCTCCAGCGTGTTAGACAGTGCCTCGGGAATATCCGAGAAGACATCATTCATCTCCTGACGGGTCTTGAACCACTCCTGCTTGGAATATCGCATACGGTTAGGATCGTCCAGGTCCTTGCCGGTAGCTATACAGAGCAGGTGGTCGTGGGCCTCAGCCGTCTCCTTGTCCTCGAAGTGGCAGTCGTTGGTGCATACGAGCTTGATGCCGTATTCCCTAGCCATCTCTATAAGCACCTTGTTGGCCTTCTGCTGCAGCTGGAAAGCCTCGCGGTTGGCCAGGAAAGGAAGCGGTTCCTTCACCTCGTGGCGCTGAAGCTCCAGATAGTAGTCGTCGCCAAAGAGATTATGATACCACTCGCAAGCCTCGCGGGCTCCCTCGATGTCGCCATGCAATATCTTAGACGGAACCTCACCGGCAATACATGCCGAACAGACTATCAGATCCTCGTGGTATTTCTCCAGGTCGGCACGGTCGGTTCGCGGACGCATATAGTATCCATCCACCCAGGCATTACTGACCAGCTGGATGAGGTTCTTGTATCCATTATAGTTTTTGGCAAGCACGATGAGGTGGTAACCACTCATATCGCCCTTGTCCTTCTCACGGTCTTCCTTTCTTCGGCGGGCCACGTACATCTCACAGCCAATGATAGGCTTGAAGGGCTCCAGTCCCTCTTTCTTGCGATCCTTGTTCACCTTGGCGCAATAATCCGTGAGTTCCTTAATACCGAACATCACACCATGGTCGGTAACAGCCATACCCTTCATGCCGTCCTTGATGGCCTTGTCAACGAGATGCGGAATCTTAGACTGACCGTCGAGGATGGAATACTGCGTATGCACATGTAAATGAACAAAATCTTCCATTATACGTTCTAAATTTCAAAATTTGAGTCCAAAGTTACGGCTAAAAGTTGATATTCCAAAAGAAAAAAGAGAAAAAATTGAAAAACATAAAAGAAACGCCCAAAAAATTTGCTAAAACGACAAAAATACAGTACCTTTGCACCAATAAAAACTTAATCCTACCTTATGGGACAAAAAATAAAGAAACTGAAAAAGATAAGACTGCATCGCGAAGGCACTGATCAGCTGGTGGGCGGAGCGATAGCGTTAGTAGCCATTGCGGCGATATTATGGGGAGCTTTTGACACCAAAATTCCATTCTGGATTTTCTTGGTTGTCTTCGGTGTGGTTTACTGCATCGTGCTCAATTTCTATCGCTGCCCTATCCGCTACCTGAACGTAGAGGATACAGAGAAGCTCGTCGTAGCTCCTGCCGATGGCAAGATTGTGGTAATAGAAGAAGTAGATAATGCGCCATATTTTAATGACAAGCGATTGATGATTTCCATCTTCATGAGCCTTTGGAACGTACATGCCAACTGGTTCCCGGTAGACGGAAAGGTGAAATTCGTAAAGCATGTGGATGGCAACTACCACAAGGCTTGGCTGCCTAAGGCAAGCGAGGAAAACGAGCATGCAGACGTCATGATCACTACCCCTGAGGGCGTAGATGTATTGTGCCGTCAGATTGCCGGTGCCGTAGCGCGCCGTATCGTAACTTATGCAAAGGAAGGCGAAGAGTGCTATATCGACGAGCACCTTGGCTTTATCAAACTAGGTTCACGTGTGGATGTTTACTTGCCTCTCGGAACAGAAGTATGTGTGAAGATGGGACAGTCTACCACGGGTGACCAAACCATCATTGCAAAATTGAAATAATAAATGAGCATGAAGAAACATATCCCTAACACGATAACATGCTGCAACCTGATATCAGGCTGCATTGCTACATCGTTTGCCTTCGGTGGAAATCCAGAGATGGCTTTGTTGTGGATAATCATTGGAGCCACCTTCGACTTCTTCGACGGTATGAGCGCACGCCTGCTGCACGTTTCATCACCTATCGGCAAGGAGCTGGATTCGCTGGCTGACGACGTAACCTTCGGCGTGGCGCCTGCCACCATCGTATTCTCTCATCTACAGGTGATGGAATACCCTGAGTTTCTGGAGCCGATGCGCCCATGGCTGCCTTATGCAGCCTTCATCATCGCAGCCTTCTCGGCATTGCGACTGGCAAAGTTCAATCTTGATGAGCGCCAGACCACCTCTTTCATCGGGATTCCTACTCCAGCCAACGCCCTGTTCTGGGGGTCGCTGGTAGTATTCAATCCTGCCTGGCTTACAAACCTGAGCTGGTCGGTATATCTCGTCCTGGCTCTCATCCTCATCACCAGCTACCTGCTGGTATGCGAGATGCCATTGTTTGCCCTGAAATTCAAGCAGTGGTCGTTCAAGGGCAATGAGGTGAAATATGGTTTCTCAGGCTTTGCCGTGGCAATTCTTGCCCTCTCGGTAGCAGACGAGGGCGCAAGAGGATTCCTGCAGGGCTGGTGGATCATCATCCTGATGTATGTTCTCCTCTCTGCCATCCTATTCATGAGAAAGAAATAAAGGATTTAATCAGATAAAACAAAAGGCTTACTCCCCAGACAAGGAAGTAAGCCTTTTATCGTTTGCCGGGACTGGCAGATTAATTGTGCACAAGTGTACCAATCTCCTCACCGTCCATCACCTTCTTCAGGTTACCTACAACATCCATATTGAATACGTAGATAGGAAGGTTGTTCTCCTTACACATGGTAGTAGCTGTCAGGTCCATAACCTTCAAGCCCTTTGTATAAATCTCATCGTATGTAATGTCGCTAAACTTGGTTGCGGTAGGATCCTTCTCCGGGTCGGCAGTATAGATACCGTCCACACGGGTACCCTTCAACATGACATCAGCCTCAATCTCGATACCACGGAGAGAAGAGCCGGTATCAGTAGTGAAGTAAGGACTGCCTGTACCGGCAGAGAAGATGCAGATATAGCCATCCTCCATTGCCTCGATAGCCTTCCACTTGGTATAGAACTCACCGATTGGTTCCATGCGGATGGCTGTGAGCACCTTATTCTTGACGCCCAAAGCTCCGAGCGCACTACTCAAAGCAAGAGAATTGATAACTGTAGCACACATGCCCATCTGGTCGCCCTTCACACGGTCGAATCCCTTCTGGCTGCCACTCAATCCACGGAAGATATTGCCACCGCCGATAACGATGCCAATCTGCACACCCATCTCGTGAACTTCCTTGATCTGCTTAGCATAATCACTCAAGCGCTCAGGGTCGATACCGAAGCTCTGTTTGCCCATCAGGCTCTCACCGCTCAACTTCAAAAGAATTCTTTTAAACTTTGCCATAAATATTTTGTTAAATGTTTATTGTTTAATGTTTACTTCAGGGATTAAGAATTTATCAGAAACTTGATTTCGCCGAATGCATACGAACGGATCACTCCCTTCTTGTCGTGAAGGATAAGATGACCATCGTCCTCAACCTCAACGAAGGCTCCCTCGAACTTGCCATCCTTGTCCTCATACCAATGATAGCCCTTGCGACGGTAGAGCGAAAGATGGTAGATGCCCGACACATCCATATAGTCGGCACGGCGCAGGGGTTCGTAGTATCTGCAGAAAGCCTCAATCACCTTCTGCAGCACCTCTTCCCTATCCACCTCATGCCCCAGGATCTGAGCCAGAGATACAGGGTTAGGCGCGTCGCTCCTGAACTCCATCTGATTGATATTGATGCCGATGCCGAAGATGCAGCGCTTGATGCCCCTGGAATCGATAGACGTCTCTATCAGCGTACCACTGATTTTCCTGTCGTTCCAATACACATCGTTAGGCCATTTCAGCGTAAACCCGTCAGCATAGGAATCCAGAGCATCCTTGATGGCAAGGGCTCCCACCTCGGAAAGCAGGAACTGCTGACGAACCGGCACCCACACAGGGCAAGCCAACATACTGAACAGGAGGTTCTTGCCCTCCTCGCTCTCCCAGGTATGCGTGCCCTGTCCCCTGCCGGCTGTCTGGAAATCAGCCACGGCAATGGTGAGTGCAGTCTCATCGTATGAACTTAATTCCTTCAGGAAGTGATTGGTAGAATCCACTTCCTTCAATCTTATTATCTTCTTTTCCATTTTATCTTTTTCCTAATATAGATAATGTATAGACCGTACTTATATACATAGGTACACCCCTCATGACATGATTACAGTATCAGCATCGGATTGAAGGCATCCTTGAGATGTTCGAGGCACTTCACCTGATGGCCTACACCTACCACAGAGATGATATCGAAGCGCAGTTCCTTCTCCACCTGATGCTCCTTGACATAAGCATTGGCAGCTATCGCCAGATTGCGCATCTTTCTGCCATCAACGGCTTCCTCCGGCCGCTGGTAATCATCACCGGAACGGGTCTTCACCTCTACCACCACCAAGGTCTTTCCATCTGGCGAAAGAGCCAGGATATCCAGGTCTCTCTTACCTATCTTCCAGTCCCGGTCGATGATAACATAGCCTTCGCCTTCAAGGTAAAGAGCCGCCTCGTCTTCTCCCCATGCACCTAATTCATTATGCTCTGCCATAGTCTATTTCCTTTATTTTGCATCAAAAGATACTTTTACCTTGCAAAAATAATAAAAATAGTTCACACTTCAAACTTTTTTATGTAATTTTGCACTAAAAACAATGGAAGATATCAAGAAAAAAGACGAAGCCTACATGCGCCGTGCCCTGATAGAGGCACAAGCGGCATTTGATGAAGACGAAATTCCGGTGGGCGCCATCATCGTATGCAAGGACCGGATTATATCCCGTGCCCACAATCTTACCGAGATGCTGACCGATGTCACAGCCCATGCCGAAATGCAGGCCATCACATCGGGCGCCAACATGCTGGGCGGGAAATATCTGAAGGACTGCACGCTCTATGTCACCGTAGAACCTTGCGTCATGTGCGCCGGAGCATTGGGATGGGCACAAATAAGCCGGGTAGTATACGGAGCAGGAGATGAGAAGAGGGGGTATACAAAATATGCGCCCGATGCACTGCATCCTAAGACTACAGTTACATCGGGCGTACTGGAAGATGAGTGCCGGGCACTCATGCAGGAATTCTTCGCCAGAAAGAGATAGGAATCTTTTTCTCTATCTCTTCCCGGCTTATCACTTGATTGTAAAATCCGGATGATAATTCAATCTCCGGATGATTACCTTATTTCTACTGATTACTTAACCAAAACAACCAGGTACTTGCTGGTGCTCCAGAAGAGCTGTGAGTTGGTGATGTGGAGAGTATACTGCTTGTTGGCATCACGAACCAGAGAATAGCTGCTTGATGGGTGGATAGTAAGCAACTTAGCTGACTTAGAGTACAACTTAATCTCTGAGAGGTTGCGGATATCCACCTTGGTGAAGTAATTCTTGTTGAAGTTGCCAGTCATGACCTTACCGTCCTGAATGATACTCTGCTCCTTCAGCTCCTTCTTGGTACCGAATACATACCATGCGGTATGGATCTGCTTATCCTGAGCATTGATAGTCTCAGTCTTCTGATTGCTCTCAGCAGTAAGACGGTTGGTCTTGGTATTGAGGTTATTTACAGTCTCATCGAGTGCAGCAATATGAATATCTTTCTTGTCAAGTTCCTCACGCAGAGTCTGGAGCTGTGCATCCTTCTCCTCCAACTGCTTCTGCAAGCCCTCGATGGTCTTCTGCAGCTGAGCACCCTTCAAGGTACCGTTGGCAAGCTGCTTCTGGAGCTTGGCAATGAGTTCACGGTTCTGCTTCATACGGTCAGCAATGAACTGGATGTCTTCCTTGAGCTTCTGCTTCTTGTTGACACCCTCGCCATCCTTAGCAAGACTAACGCGATGCTCAGCCTCACTAATCTGCTGGAAACCTTCCTCGATTTCGTTCAAGGTACCCAGCAAATCGTTAATTTCACTGTCTTTCTGTGCAATAATGCCATTAAGAGAATCTGCCTGAGCAGTGTTTTGAGCAGCAGAATCATTCTTGCCGTTGTTACAACCAGTCAAACAAAATGCTGCTACGCATGCTACTAAAAAAAGCTTTTTCATAATCTGTCTCCTTAATATGATTTAATAATTCGTATTTATACTACATGAAAGAATGCGTGTATACGCCTTCCATACATAGTAATTACGCTGTCGCTTCATTATTATTACGTGATAAACCCGCATTTATTATATTTAAACACGAATTTATTTACTGATTCATGTTTTTTCTACGTTCTTCACGCTTTTTTTCCTTCAATTCCTCTTTTAATTGTTTAGGATCCTTACCAGCCAGCACGATGACGAACTCACCTCTAGGCTCCACCTCCTCAAAATGGGCGATGACCTCAGCGAGGGTTCCTCTTACGCTCTCCTCGTGTATCTTGGAGATTTCCCGACAACAACTCACCTGCCTGTCTGCACCGAAATTCTCGGCAAACTGCTGCAAGGTTTTCACCACACGATAAGGCGACTCATAGAATATCATGGTCCGCACTTCGTCCTTGAGAGATTCCAAATAGGTTTGTCTGCCCTTTTTCTGAGGAATGAAACCCTCGAAGCAGAATCTATCACAAGGCAATCCCGACGACACGATGGCTGGAATGCAAGCCGTAGGTCCCGGAAGGGTCTGAACGGTGATGCCCGCCTTTGCCGCCTCGCGAGCCAGATAGAAACCCGGATCGCTGATGCCTGGTGTTCCTGCATCACTGATAAGAGCGATGGTCTCACCAGCCTTCAACCGCTCAACGATGGAAGCCGAAGTGCCATGCTCATTAAACTTGTGATGCGCAACTAATCGATTTCGAATATCGAAATGCTTCAGTAGGACACTCGATGTCCGAGTGTCCTCAGCGAGTACCAAATCAGCTTCTTTCAAGACCCTGATAGCTCGCATTGTCATGTCCTCCATGTTACCAACAGGAGTAGGTACGATATACAATATGCCCATATAGGGTACAAATGTAGTTAATTAATCTTTCTAAGCAAAAAAAAATGCGTTTTCTTTGCATTTTTTAAAACCTTATTAGTAATTTTGTCCCCGAAATGACAGAAAATCTAATTGGGGAGGCACATCGCCCCGGAAGAATTGAAGTGGTGTGCGGATCAATGTTCTCTGGAAAAACAGAGGAATTGATTCGAAGAATGAAGCGTGCGAAGTTCGCCAAGCAGAAGGTAGAAATCTTCAAACCGGCGCTTGACACTCGTTACTCCGAGGAAGACGTAGTGAGCCATGATCTGAACTCTATCCGATCTACTCCTATCGAGTCCTCAGGATCTATACTCCTTTTGGCCTCTGATATCGACGTGGTCGGTATTGATGAAGCCCAGTTCCTAGACAATGGCCTGGTAGATGTATGCAACCAGCTTGCCAACCGTGGCGTCCGTGTGATCGTTGCCGGTCTCGACATGGACTTCAAGGGCGTTCCCTTCGGACCAATCCCTGCCCTCTGCGCCATTGCAGACGAAGTGACCAAGGTTCATGCAATCTGCGTGAAATGCGGAGCCCTGGCTTACGTGAGCCATCGACTGGTGCATAACGAAAAGCGGGTGCTTTTGGGTGAAAAGGATGAATACGAGCCGCTCTGCCGCGACTGCTATCAGAAAGCCCTCCACAAGGAGGAGTGAAAAGTGAAGAGTGAAGAATTCAAAAGCCTTTGCTGATCATAAAGCTCAAAGTTCAAAATTCAAAGTAATATGCCAAAGGAGATTACATTCGATAAGTTTATACGATGGGCAGGCGTTACGCTCATCGTCTTTGCGGTGTTATATATCACCAATTACTTGAGCGAGGTACTTTTACCATTCGTCATAGCATGGTTTTTTGCCTACCTGCTCTATCCGGTCGTGAAGTTTATCGAGAACAAACTCCACATCAAGGTTCGTGCCCTGTCCATCATACTGGCAATGGGAGCTGCCATCGCAGTCATCGGTGGCGTACTGTGGCTCATCATTCCACCGATGATCGACCAGTTTGACAAACTAGGGGAAGTCTTGACCCGCTGGCTGCACCAAACCACCCACACCAACAACCTGACGGCGATGATCAAGGAGTGGCTGCAGGAAAATCAGGCACAGATAGAACATTTCCTGAAGAGCAAGGACTTCAGCGATGCCCTCAAGACAACGATGCCCAAGCTGTTCTCCGTTGTAGGACAAACGGCAAACATCATCATCAGCATCGTGGCATCCATGATTACCTTATTATATATGTTCTTTATCCTGCTCGACTATGAGACATTAACCGCCAACTGGGTTCGCATCTTCCCTAAGAAGAACCGCCCTTTCTGGCAAGAGCTGATGAAAGATGTAGAACGAGAGCTCAACAACTACATCCGCGGCCAGGGAATGGTGGCCCTCTGCATGGGTATCATGTTCTGTATTGGCTTTACCATCATCGGCTTCCCGATGGCTATCGGTCTGGGCATTCTTATAGGTATCATGGACCTGGTACCTTACCTTCATACCTTCGCCCTCATCCCTACTGCCTTCCTTGCCATGCTCAAGGCGGCAGATACCGGTCAAAACTTCTGGATGGTCTTCGGACTTGCCTTCCTGGTATTCTGCGTGGTTCAGGTGATTACGGATATGGTGGTTACACCAAAGATTATGGGCAAGGCGATGGGCTTGAACCCAGCAATTCTGCTATTAAGTCTTTCCATCTGGGGTGCCCTGCTGGGCTTCATCGGTCTGATTATCGCACTACCTCTCACCACCCTGCTCATAGCTTATTGGCAGCGGTATGTGACGAGAGAAAAGCCGCAATACCAAACTCCAGACACTCCGCCTGATGAGATTCAGCAAAATGCGGAAGAGATAGCTCATTCCCTCAAAATGAGTGGAAAATTGGCTGAAAAAGCTATCCCAGAGAGCGAAAATGAAGAAAAACAGCAAAAAAACGACTAAATATTTGGTTATTTGAAAAATATGTCGTACCTTTGCACTCGCTTTTGAAACCAAAGGTTGGAGATTGACTCGCTAGCTCAGCTGGTAGAGCACAACACTTTTAATGTTGGGGTCATGGGTTCGAGCCCCATGCGAGTCACAGATCTCAGAAAAAGGACTTTCCGTTATGGCAAGTCCTTTTTTCGTATACATTTAACTGAGACGCCCAGACTAAGCTGGGATATCCTGCAAGACAACCATTGCACATCAGAAGGAATAAAAAGAATAAAAAACAGAGCCTTTTAATATTTCTTAACAAATACAGATGCAAGATTCATGTAAAGTCTCGTTTTATTATACGGAAATACTGATAATAAACAATATTATAGCAAAATAAATTAGAAAACAAAATGAAGAAATTTACATTACTCACTGTTTTGGCAGCTTTCGTTGCTGCATTCTCTTTCACTTCCTGTAACACTGATGGCGACAGCTACACACCATTGACTCTCGAACAGCAGAAGTCTTTTCAGACAGCAATGGCTGTAGGTTCATACAACAACATGATGCTTCTCTTTGAGAAGAAGAATGAAGCCAATGTAAACAAGCAGATTGACTCTGTTGCAGTATCTTGCAGAGTAAGCATGTACGGTGACAGTACAATCACTATGACCAACTTCCCTATCGCTCAGCTCGCAGAGCACATCTCTAACAAAAATCTGGCTGAAGCTCTCGCAAAGGAAGCGCCAAGAACCATTACATGCAAGTATCAGGTTGCACCAAACAGTACATCAGCTATGGCTTACTTCCTGGCATGTCCTAGCGTAATCGAGCTGAACCTGACTTACGGTACGGACAACAAGAGCCACAAGGTACAGTTTGCCTTTGCGCCTAACCAGATGTATTATGGCTACTGCACACTGAACGAGCCAAGACAGTTAGGATTCCAGTTCTATCTTGCCCAGCTTTGGGTTGACGGAGCACAGACATCTTATCTCAAGAACTCTGTATCCGGCAACAGCTATGTACAATTCGCTTGCCGCAATGCATTCAAGAAATAAAAATAAGATTAGAAACAAGAATCAAAAGTAAAAAAGAATATAGTTAATACTCTCTTATAAAACAACTTACAAATATATGTTCTGAAATCACTCAGTATGAAAACTAAATAAAAGGCGCGACAGTCGGGATTGACTATCGCGCCTACTTTTTTATTAATATACCACTATCAATTAATCTTTCTTCCAAAGCTTGGTCATATCCTCCAAAGTCTTACCCTTTGTCTCAGGAACCAACTTCCATACAAAGACAGCAGCAAGGATACAGATAACGCCATACAAACCGTATGTGAACCAATAACCCATGCTATTGGCAAGTGGTACGAACGATGTAGAAACAATCCAGTTGAAAATCCACTGGAAAGCTACAGCGATAGCTACAGCTGCACCACGGATGGTATTAGGGAACACCTCGGCAATAAGTACCCAGCAGATAGGTCCCCAAGAGAACATAAACGATGCAGAATAAACCATGATGGAAACCATGCAGAAAAGCTGCATATTAGGATTTCCAAAGGTTATTGCCACACCAATAGCACCCAAAGCCATACCCAGAGAGCCCGCAATGAGCAAAGGCTTGCGACCCAACTTCTCTACAGTAAAGATAGCAACACAAGTGAAACTGAGGTTCACAATACCATTGAATACGGTAAGCACCATAGGATTGTCAAATCCCATTGCCTCATAAATACGTGGTGCATAGTAAAGCACCGCATTGATACCTACAGCCTGCTGGAATACAGAAAGCATCACACCTACGAAAATACAGAGAAAACCGTAAGTCATCAGCTTTTCTGTCGTCTCGGTTACCGTATTCTTGATTTCATCCAGAATCTTCTTTGCCTCTGCAGCACCATTAATACGGGCAAGAATACGCTCTGCCTTCGCATCCTGACCTACCATAGCAAGATAACGTGGAGTCTCAGGAACAAAGCAGATAAACAAGGCGAACAAACCTGCAGGAATCATCTCTGAACCAAACATGTATCTCCAACCAGTCTCGATAGCCCAAGCAGCTTCGCCACCATTGAGAATCTCATTCATACCATTACCCACACTCTGAATAGCAGGAGCTATATGATCGCCAAGGATAAAGAAGTTGACGAAATAAACCACCAGCTGACCAAAGATGATGGCAAACTGGTTCCAGCTAACCAACATACCACGGATATTACTTGGGGCAATCTCACCAATATACATAGGACAAACAGCAGAAGCCAAGCCTACACCAATACCACCAATAACACGATAAAGATTGAAGACGATAAGCAAGGTTAGATTTGGTTCTCCCTTTGGCAAGACTAAACTTTCAGGACACATAGAACCCCATGCAGAGATGAAGAACATCACACCCGCAAAGATCAGCGAGCGTTTACGTCCCCAGCTAGAAGCAAGCACTCCGGAAAGTGCCGAACCTATGATACAGCCTATCAAAGCACTGGAACTGGTAAATCCATGCCAGAAATCTGTATATACGAAATCACTTGCACCCATGAAGAATGCTTGTAAGCCCTTTTCGGCACCTGATATCACTGCGGTATCGTAACCGAAAAGCAAGCCGCCTAATACTGCGACCATCACAATTGAGATAAGATAGGCTTTAGAGCCCGTTTGTTTTTGTTCCATTATTTTTTAGGTTTGAATCTGTTTTGTTTTTGTAGTTCAGCGAAAATATTCTATATATTAACGCCTCTTCTCTTAAAATATTACGTATAAAGTGCACTTTTCCCCTATTTTTTTTGTAAATTTGCAACCAAATTATAATTTCAACAGAGATTACGTCATATGAATATAGCAGGTTTTCTACAAAATGAGGGCAATAAGCGAGGCTTTTCTTTCGAAGTTCTGCCTCCACTCAAGGGTAACGGAACAGCAGCCTTGTTCCGCACCATCGACAGCTTGAAGGATTATGCCCCTAGGTTTATCAACATTACGACACATCACAGCGAATACGTTTACAAGGAATTGGAAAACGGTTTGTTGTCGCGCCAGCGTGTACGCCGACGTCCGGGTACCGTTGCCATTGCAGCTGCCATCCAGAACAAGTACGATATTCCTGTCATTCCGCACGTCATCTGCAGTGGCGTCAGCAAGGAAGACATTGAGTACGAGCTGCTCGATCTCCAGTTTCTGGGCATCAGCAATATTCTGGTACTTCGCGGTGATAAGGCTAAGGATGATAGAGTATTCACCCCAACCCTGAATGGTCATGCGAATGCAACCGACCTCTTGAAGCAGGTGAACCAATTCAACGAAGGTTTCTTCTGCGACGGTACTCCTATCAAGCATCCTGGCGAGAAATTCTGCTGCGGCGTAGCTTGCTATCCGGAGAAGCACGAAGAAGCTCCTAATCTGGAAATGGATATGCAGCACTTGCTGGAGAAGCAGAAGTTGGGCGCAGCATACGCTGTAACCCAGCTCTTCTACGACAACCAGAAATTCTATGACTTTGTAGACAAGGCTCGGAAGATAGGTATCACCATTCCTATCATCCCTGCCCTGAAGCCATTTGCCAAGCTGAGCCAGCTCACTGTAGTACCAAAGACCTTCCATTGCGACATTCCTGAGGATTTGGCGCAGGAGGTATTAAAGTGCAAGACGGATGAAGACGCCAAAGCTCTCGGCATCGAATGGACAACCGCCCAGGTGAAAGACCTGTTCGAGCACGGCTACAACAATATACATTTCTTCACCGTTTCGGCTGTGGAAAGCGTAAAGCAGATTACCAAAACTCTGTTTTAGGGTAGAGGATTCTGCTACAGGAAGGTAAAGGTTAGGTGCCTGGAGCAAAAACTTTAGGCTACTAATCATAAAGTTCAATGTTCAAAATTCAAAGTTCAAAGTAAAAAGAGTTCAATGTTAAAGAAGGAAGTGATAGGTCAGCAAGAAGTATGGAACCGTCTGATGGAGATGGTTCAGGAGAACCGCATCCCCCATGCTTTGATGTTTTGCGGACCGGAAGGTTGCGGTAAACTGGCGATGGCACTGGCTTTCGCCAGCTATCTGCTTGGAGATTCTCCGATGCTCAACAAATGGGAACATCCCGACCTTCACTTCACCTACCCAACCATCAAGACGTCCGATATGGGCAGCGACCATACTCCGGTTAGCGATGATTTCATCAAGGAATGGCGCGAGATGCTGCTCAAGGATGGACCTTACGTGCTGATTGGTGAATGGATGCAGAAGATGGGCAAAAGCGATGCCGACTTAAACAAGCAAGCCATCATCACCGCCGAAGAAAGTGATGCTCTTGCCAAGAAACTCATCATGATGTCGAGCCAGGGCGGTTACAAGATCAGCCTGATATGGCTGCCGGAAAGAATGAACCAGCAGAGTGCCAACAAGATATTGAAACTCCTGGAAGAACCACCTCGCCAAACCCTCTTCCTGCTCGTTAGCGAACAGCCTGAACTTCTTCTGGAAACTATCAGAAGCCGAACCCAGCGCATCGATTTCAAGAAGATTGCTACAGAAGACATCGAGCAGGCATTGATAGAACGCAGGGCTTTGGAACCCGACATGGCACACCGGATAGCCCGCATCGCCAACGGCAACTGGAATGCAGCACTGGAAGAACTCAATGCCGGCAATGAGAAAAGACAGCATCTCGACATGTTTATCATGCTGATGCGACTCGCCTACATGAGAAATATTCACGACCTGAAGAAATGGAGCGAAGTGGTTTCCACCTTCGGAAGAGAGAAGCAGAAGAGAATGCTCGATTACTTCATGCACATGCTCAGGGAAAGCTTCATGTACAACTTCCGACAGGCAGAACTGAGCTACATGACGCAGGAAGAGGAAAACTTCGCCAGGAACTTCGCCCGCTTCATCAACGAGGCGAACATCATCGACATATCCAACCTCTTCGAGGAGAGCAAACGGTTCATCGGGCAGAATGCCAATCCTAAGATTGTATTCTTCGACCTGGCACTCAAGATTATCGTACTGCTCATCAGGAAGTGAGGAAAGAATCAAGAAGAGCGGAAAAATGAAGAGAAACAAAGGGCGTAAGCCTATCAATATACATTAATAATATTATAAAATAGATTTTATCGTGGATTACAAGAATATGAAATTCAGATTGTGGAACGGCTGCGACCGAGGACTCTGCTGCAAGGCGGTGGGACGACAGGACAGACAGCTGAACACATACGACTGGCTCGCAGACGTGCCAGGTAACGCCGAGAGCACCGACCTCGTAGAAGTGCAATTCAAGAATACCCGAAAGGGATATTACCATAATGTGAATAACCTCGACCTCAAAAAGGGCGACATCGTGGCTGTGGAAGCCAACCCTGGTCACGACATCGGTGTGGTTACACTCACCGGTAGACTCGTGAAACTGCAGCTGAAGAAGGCAAATCTCAAGTCGCAGGACGACATCAAGCGCATCTATCGCATTGCCAAGCAGGTAGACCTCGACAAATGCAAGGAAGCAAAGAGCCGCGAGCATGCTACCATGATTCAGAGCAGACAGATTGCCCTGGACCTGGGATTGAAGATGAAAATCGGAGACGTAGAGTATCAGGGTGATGGCAACAAGGCTATTTTCTACTATATCGCCGATGAGCGAGTAGACTTCCGTCAGCTCATCAAGGTGCTTGCTGATACCTTCCACGTGCGCATCGAGATGAAGCAGATTGGTGCCCGTCAGGAAGCAGGCCGCATCGGTGGTACCGGTCCTTGTGGTCGCGAACTCTGCTGCGCTACATGGATGAAGAATTTTGTGAGCGTCAGCACCAATGCCGCACGCTATCAGGACATCTCGCTCAACCCTCAGAAGTTGGCAGGTATGTGCGCCAAGCTGAAATGTTGTCTCAACTATGAGGTAGACAACTATGTAGAAGCAAGTCGCAAGATGCCTCCAAAGGATGCAGTTCTGCAGACTGCCGATGGCGAATTCCATCAGTTCAAGGTAGATATTCTGGCTGGTCTCATCACCTATTCTTCTGATAAGAATCTGGCTTCAAACCTCGAAACTATTACCGCAGCACGTGCCAAGGAAATCATCGAGATGAACCGGAATGGCGAAAAGCCTCTCAGCCTGTTGGAGAACGGAAAGATCAAGGAATCTTCCAAGCCTATCGATTTGCTCAACGAATCAGACTTGAGCCGCTTCGACAAGTCGAAGAAAAAGAAAAAGAAAAATAACAAGAATCGTAACCGCCAGGACGCAGACAATAAGGCAAACAAGCAGCAGAACGAGAACCGACAGCAGCAGAACGGCCAGCAGGGCGAGAACCGACAGCAGCAGAACGGTCAGCAGGGCGAGAACCGACAGCAGCAAGGCGAGAACCGTCAGGGCAACCGTCATCAGAACGGCAACAACAATCGCCGTCGCGACAATCGCAATCGTCAGCCACGCCAGCAGCATGGTGGTGATAAAAAACCAGAAGACAAGAAATGAAACGACTGATATATTTGATATTGGTAATGGTAGCAACCATGTCGCTCCCTTCCTGCAAGCATTCTACCGTATTCGACAGTTATGCGCATACCCCGATTGCAGGATGGGAGAAGAACGACACGCTCTCGTTCGAGATTCCACCTCTTCTGGAAGGCGGCTATTACAACGAGAGCCTGGGGCTCCGCATCACGGGTAATTATCCTTTCATGGGACTTACCCTCATCGTGGAGCAGAACATCTACCACAACAACAAGCATGTGCCCAGCGCATGCAAGACAGACACCGTAAACTGTCAGCTGATAGACAAGAACGGTGTAAGCAAAGGGCAAGGCATCAGCTACTATCAGTACAACTTCCCTATCAACGTATACAGGTTGAATCAGGGAGACTCTATCCATATCACTGTGCGTCATGACATGAAGCGCGAGATTCTGCCTGGCGTAAGCGATATCGGAGTGAAGATAACAAAAAATGACCAATGAGGATTTCCCATTGGTCATTTTTCTTTTATCCCAGTTTCTTAGCAGAATTCTAGCTCTTTACCAGATTCTAGCTTCTTACCAGATTTCTACCTGCATCTATTCTCAGGAAGATGAAGAGCAGAATGGTAAAGCCCCAAAGCGAACTACCGCCATAACTGAAGAACGGCAGCGGAATACCGATTACAGGCGTCAGTCCCAGCACCATTCCTACATTAATAAACAGGTGGAACAGGAAAACACTCAGCACGCAATAGCCGTATATTCGTCCGAACTTGAAAGGTTGTCGCTCTGCCAGGTGTATCAGTCTCAATATCAACGCCAGGAAGAGCAGCAAAACACCTGCCGAACCCAGGAATCCTTCCTCCTCTCCTACCGTACAGAAGATGAAGTCAGTATCCTGCTCTGGCACGAACTTGAGCTTAGTCTGGGTTCCATTCAGGAATCCCTTACCCTGCAAACCTCCCGAACCGATGGCAATCTCGCTCTGATGAACATTATATCCGGCACCCGCCAAGTCTTCATCCAGACCCAGAAGCACGTTGATACGAACTCGCTGGTGAGGCTCCATCACATTATTCAGTACGTAGTCGGCACTATAGAAGAAGGCGATAGAACCGAGAGAGAATAACGAGATGAGGAAATAGTTTCTGAATCTCGTTCTCAAACCATGGTAAACCAGGAATCCTATCATCAGCGCACATAGCAGGAGCTGTATCCACACGATATCGAACGGAATGACATAGGTGGAGAAAAGGGCAAATATCAGCGTAATACCCAGGGAATAGCCCAGGATGATAAGCGCATGTTTCTTATTGCCCGTATACGAATAGACCATACCCGAAGTAAAGATCTGTACCAGCAAAAGCACCACAAACTTGCCCACCGAGGTATAGGTATCCCACATCATCACGTTCTCATACTTCACTCCCAACACGAAATAAGCCACCATCGAAACTCCCGTAAAGAGCACGGCACCCGGCATTCCTTCGCGATAGAGCATCAGGAAGAAGGCTGAATAAACCAGCGCCGAACCCGTTTCACGCTGTCCCACGATACATACCATAGGAAGCATGATGATACCTACTGCCGCCATGAAATGCTTCATGTTGTGGATATTGAATCCATAGCTCGACATGAATTTCGCTACAGCCAAAGCCGTGGCAAACTTACCGAACTCGGCAGGTTGCAGTCGGAGCGGTCCCAGGACGAGCCACGAATGCGAACCCTTGATGCTATGCGGATTGAATATCGTGGCAAAAAGCAGCAATATCAGTACCGCATAGATCACATACGAGAATGTATCGTAAATCCGGTCATCGAGCAAAAGAAGAACCAAACCCAATGCTATCGATGTTCCAATCCATACAATCTGCATACCCGAACGAGCACCTAAGCTGAAGATTTCATTGTCACCGTATGTGTAACTGGCACCACAGACACTGATCCAGCCAAAAGCCAGAAGTGCCAGATAGATGCCTATCGTCCACCAGTCGAGCGAACGCAGCACACTAGGTTGTTTATTATCGCTCATAATAATATAATTTATACATTATGAATTATACATTATAAATTGTTCCCTTATCTACTGCTAGAACCGTATGCAATTCTGCGTGCCTGCATCTGGGCAGCCTGACTTTCAGAAGCAGGCGACAGTTTACCCTTCAGATATTGCTCCATCATCAAGCCTCCGATAGGCACACCATAGTCGGCACCCCATCCACCATTTTCTACGTATACCGCAATGGCAATCTTCGGGTTGTTCATTGGTGCAAAACCCATGAATACTGAGTGGTCATGACCACGGTTCTGGGCAGTACCCGTCTTGCCGCAAGGCTCGAAATCGTAACGGGAAAGCATCTTACAGGTTCCCTTCAAGGCAGAACTTCTCATACCGGCAATTACATAGTTGTAAGCTCTGCGCGAAGCCTTGGTTACGTGCCTACGGGTGTAGAGCGTATCGAGCGGTTCACCCTTTACCTTGCGCACCACATGAGGCACATAGTAATAACCTCGGTTGGCAATAGTAGCACCCAGGTTGGCTATCTGCAACGGTGTCAGGTTCACCTCACCCTGTCCGATAGAGATACTGATGATGGTAAGTCCGTTCCATGATCCCTTGTAAGCCTTGTCATAGAACTGTGCATTCGGGATCAGTCCTCGCTTCTCACCCGGCAAGTCAATACCCAGCTTATAGCCGAATCCCATACTCACCATATAGTCTTTCCAGGTTGTCATGGCGTTCTGAACAGAACCATACTTACTCTTATTACCTATCATGTAGTAAAGTCCCCAACAGAAGTAACCGTTACAGGAAGTACTGATGGCATCCACAAGCGCAATAGGCGATGGGTGACCGTGACATCCTACGTGCAATCCTCTGTAAGAGAATCCGTGATTACATGGGAAGGCTGTACCTGGAGTGATGATACCTTCGGTCAGGAAAGTCAACGCCTGCGTGGTCTTGAAGGTAGAACCCGGAGGATACTGTCCCATGATACTACGGTTCAGGAGCGGTTTCCAAGGATTCTTGGAGAGCCACTTATGCATCTTTCCTCTGTTCTTACCCACCAGCTTACGAGGGTCGTAGGTTGGTGAAGAAACCATCGCCAGGACTTCACCGGTACGAGGGTCGATTGCCACGATACTTCCAATCTTGCCCTGGAGCAACCGTTCCCCGAGTGCCTGCAGATTGATGTCGATACCCAGGGTAAGGTCTTTACCTGCAATCGGCTTCTGGTCAAGCTTACCATTCTGATAACTGCCCTGTATTCGTCCGTGGGCATCTCGAAGCATAATCTTCACGCCCTTCTGGCCTCTGAGCTGCTTTTCATAATGTTTCTCCAGTCCCAGCTTTCCGATATAGTCACCAGGCTGATAGTAATCGTCCTCCTCAATATCGCTTTCCGAGACCTCTCCCACATCACCCAGCACATGGGCTGCGTAAGGATAGGTATATTCTCTCACGCTTCGTTTCTGAACATAGAAGCCAGGGAAACGGAACATCTTTTCCTGGAATACCGAGAAATCCTTGTCAGACAGCTGGCTCATAAAGAGCTGCTGCGTATATCTGGAATAGCCCGGATTCTTGGAACGGTCCTTGATGGTTTCCATACGCTTGTCAAACTGTTCCCTTGTAATTCCCAAGGAATTGCAGAAGTCCAAGGTATCGAGTCTTCCTTCCTGTTCCTTCATCACAACCATGATGTCATAAGAAGGCTGGTTATACACCATCAGCTTGCCGTTACGGTCGTAAATAGCTCCACGGGAAGGGAACTCAATCTGCTTCAGGAAGGCATTACTGTCGGCATTCTTCTTATAGTCGTCGCTCATAATCTGAAGCGTAAACAGACGAATGGAGTAAATGACCACAATAGCTATGGCCACTCCCCCAATAACAAATCTACGCTTTTCAAGATTGTAATCTATCATACACCTTATTTAATATATTATTTTCTGAAGCCCTCGATGGCCATGACCATCACCATAGTGATGACCGTACTGCCACCAATACACATGAGCCACTGCATCCAATTGAAGAAATTGAATGTTTCGAGTGTAAAAAACAAGAGATTATAAACGAGTACTATAATTAATACATACAGGAAATACGAACCCATACCGATGGTTCGCACCGACGGCTCCAGGTCGTCGGCACTATCACGAGGCACGAAGAGTTCGAAAAGATACGGTTGCAGCAGGCCTACCAGAGTCATGGAAGCAGCTGCAACACCAGGGGTATTGGCGAACACGTCAATACAAAGTCCCATCATGAAGCACCAGAGCAGCACCGCCCAGCGAGGGTGGTTTCTGCGGAAATGGAGCACCATGATGATATACAGCAAGGGGGTAGCGCAGTTGAAAAGGTGAATGTGATTAAACACCAATCCCTGCACCAGCACCAGCACCACGAAGATGCCGAGTCGTTTCATTAAATCTATACTCATTGCCAATATATCTCCTCTAAATTCTGAGTTTTTCTCCTCTTACTATATTTTATATTAATTATTATCTCCAGTACTACCATCTGGCTTGATGCTATCCTGGGCAGCACGCAGAATCTCCAATCGCTCCTTCATGGCAGCATCATCGATGACGCAGACATCACGAAGACGGGCGAAATCGGTAGAGAGTCGCAACTGTACACGATAACTGAGTCCGTCGGCAGAATTGAAAACGTGCAGAATCTTGCCCACTCTTATGCCAGGAGGGAACACAGCCGAATATCCGCTGGTCACCACATAGTCGCCCAATTTAAAGTGCGCATGTCTAGGCACATCTTCCAGATAAGCCAACTCAGAAGAGCCGCCTTTCCATCTCAGATATCCGAAATATCCTCTGCCCTGGATGGTACAACTGATATTCGATTTTACATTGAGCACAGGAATCACGATGCTGTAATGCTCAGCCACGATATAAACGATGCCCACGACACCGGTTCCGCTGACCACACCCATATCCTTATGAATGCCCTCAGCACGTCCCTTGTCGATGGTCATGAGATTGCCTGGCTTATCGATACTGTTGTCCACCACCTTGGCTGGTATCAATCTATAGCTCTTCAGCATGGCAAACTGGTCACGTTTCAGGAAACTGCTGTCTTTGGTCAGGCTGACCAGACTGTCGGAAAGCTGCTTCACCTGATGTTCCAGATACACATTTCGCTGCGTCAGTTCCTGGTTCACCTTGGTAAGCGAGAAGAAAGTCTCAACGTTCGAATTCCATTCGTAGAGCTTGCCCGTTACGACGTTGGCTGTAGAAAACCATGCGCTACCCTGATAGCTGTTATACTGAAACAAGAGCACCATGCTCACCACCTCAAGAATCAGGAAGAGAAACCAATGGTTGTATTTCTGTAAAAACTCTAAAAGGTTGTGCATATACTACTTATATATGATTAAAATTCCGCAAATGGGCACTATAGAATTAATGTCCAAATGCGGAACTTACCTTATTTTATTCTTATTATCTCATCAAGAATGAGAAGCGATCCACATTCTTCAATGCAATGCCTGCTCCCTTAGCCACACTGTGCAAAGGATCCTCTGCAATATGGAATGGAATGTTGATCTTGTCCTGGAGTCGCTTGTCGAGACCGCGGAGCAAAGCGCCACCACCAGAGAGCCAGATACCGTTCTTCACGATATCAGCATAAAGCTCAGGAGGTGTGTTCTCCAATGCTGAGAGCACAGCGTTCTCTATCTTTGCCACTGTCTTATCCAGACAATGTGCGATTTCCTGATAGCATACAGGTACCTCCATAGGGAGAGCGGTGATGCGGTTTGGACCGTGAACGATGAAGTCCTCTGGAGCCTCATCACCCAGGTCGGTCAATGCAGAACCTACATGAATCTTGATACGCTCAGCCATACGCTCAGAAACCTTCACGTTGTGCTGACGGCTCATATACTCCTGGATGTCTGCAGTAAGATCATCACCTGCAGTACGGATAGAGTTGTTGGATACGATACCACCCAGAGAGATTACTGCAATCTCGGTGCTACCACCACCTATATCAACTATCATATTACCCTCTGGTGCCTCTACGTCGATACCGATACCGATAGCAGCAGCCATAGGCTCAAAAATCAAATAAACATCACGACCGTCGGCATGCTCAGCAGAGTCGCGCACGGCACGAAGCTCCACCTCGGTAGAACCAGAAGGTACACCGATAACCATACGGAGAGAAGGTGAGAACAGACGGCTTCCTGTGTGAACCATCTTGATGAGTCCACGCATCATCTGCTCGCAGGCAGTAAAGTCGGCGATAACGCCATCTCGCAAAGGACGGATAGTACGGATGTTGTCATGAGTCTTCTCGTACATCATCTTAGCCTTCTCGCCCACAGCAATCATCTTGTCTGTTCTGCGGTCGAGGGCTACAACGGAAGGTTCGTCCACTACAATCTTATCATCACTGATAATGATGGTATTGGCAGTACCCAAGTCCATTGCGATTTCCTGAATAAATGAAAAAAATCCCATTTGTTGTAATGTAATACTAAAAATATTCTAAGCTTAAAATTTCATCGTATATAAAGACACATCCGAGAAGCCTCCGAAAGCATTTTTCAGAGACACCTCGGATTCAGCCTTGTCTCTACATGAGAGAGATTACTTGGCAAACCAAGCGTGAATAGCAGTATCGTAGTGAGAGCTTACACCGAATGCGCGCTCAGCAAACATCTTACGATCCTCAATGTCAGTCTCAGCACCCTTCTTCTTCAAGATATCGAGAAGCACGCTGTACTCTGCCTTGCTAGGTACGATGACTACATCCTTGAAGTTCTTGGCACCGGCACGGATCAGAGAGATTCCGCCGATATCAATCTTCTCGATGATGTCTGCATCGCTGGCACCGCTAGCTACAGTCTGCTCGAATGGATACAAGTCAACGATCACGAGGTCAATAGAAGGAATTTCATACTCCTTCATCTGCTCCTGATCGCCCTCGTTGTCACGACGAGCCAAGATACCACCGAATATTTTTGGGTGAAGAGTCTTCACACGACCACCAAGGATAGATGGATATGTGGTAACGTCCTCTACTTTCTGACATTCATAACCAAGAGATTCAATAAATTTCTGGGTACCACCAGTACTCAAGAACTTAACACCCTCTTCATTCAGCTTAGCGAGCAACTCGTCTAAGCCATCCTTGTGGAAGACAGACACCAAAGCTGTCTTAATTTTCTTTGTTTCAGCCATTAACTATTTATCTATTTTGAATTAGACTTCAATCTATTTTTTAAATCGCTGCAAAGTTACGAAAAACATTTGAAATACGCAAATATTTAAGAGCTATTATCACAATTTAAAGCTATTATTTAATAATTTGCGGTAAATCAAGAAATGGCTCAGACATTTTGACAGAGAAACCGAGAAAAAAGAGACGAGTTTCTGGAAAAATCAGACAAAACGTCAGAAAAACACAGAAAAAGCCCAACAGGGCACACTATTCGCTTCCTGGGTTTGCGATGCTGAAAGCCGGACGGGGCTGAGGTTTCAGAAGCTGAAAGTCCAAAAGGCCGAAGCTTTCCCGAAGCAGAAAACCCACAAAGGCTGAAGCATCCATAACATAAGTAGAAAATAACAATTAGAAAGGAGATTAAGATATGACATTCGACAAATTTACAATCAAGGCGCAGGAAGCGGTGCAGGCCGCTGTGAACATAGCGCAGAGAAATGGTCAGCAGACCATCGAACCGGTACATCTTCTCAGCGGTATCATCGAGAAAGCACCTGATGTAACCAACTATATCTTCCAGAAGCTGGGCATGAACGGCAACCAGATTGCCATGCTCCTTCAGCAGGAGATGCAGCATCTGCCTCGCGTGCAGGGTGCCGGTCAGCCATACCTCTCGGGCGATACCAACCAGATACTGATCAACGCCGAGGACATCGCCAAGAAGATGGGAGATGAATTCGTAAGCGTGGAACCTATCCTCCTCGCTATCCTCAAGAGCAACTCTACCGCTGCCCGAATCCTCAAAGATGCGGGTGCCAACGAAAAGGACCTTACCGCAGCCATCCAGGCTTTGCGACAGGGTCAGAACGTGAAGAGCCAGAGTGCCGATGAGAACTATCAGAGTCTTGAAAAGTACGCCAAGAACCTGGTAGAACAGGCTCGCAGCGGCAAGCTCGACCCGGTTATCGGACGTGATGAAGAGATTCGCCGTGTGCTCCAGATTCTCTCTCGCCGCACCAAGAACAACCCTATCCTCATCGGTGAGCCTGGCACTGGTAAAACCGCTATCGTAGAGGGACTTGCAGAGCGTATCGTTCGTGGCGACGTACCGGAGAACCTGAAGAACAAGCAGCTCTATTCGCTCGATATGGGTGCACTGGTTGCCGGTGCCAAATACAAGGGTGAGTTCGAGGAGCGTTTGAAGAGCGTCATCAAGGAGGTAACCAATGCCAATGGTCAGATTATCCTCTTCATCGATGAGATTCATACCCTGGTAGGTGCTGGCGGTGGCGAGGGTGCCATGGATGCAGCCAACATCCTGAAGCCAGCCTTGGCTCGTGGCGAATTGAGAGCCATCGGTGCCACAACCCTCAACGAGTATCAGAAGTACTTCGAGAAGGATAAGGCTCTGGAGCGCCGATTCCAGACCGTGATGGTGAATGAACCAGACGAGGTAGATGCCATCAGCATTCTCCGTGGTATCAAGGAGCGTTACGAGAACCACCACAAGGTTCGTATCCAGGATGACGCCTGTATCGCAGCAGTCAAATTATCAGAGAGATATATTTCTGATAGATTCCTCCCGGATAAGGCCATCGACCTGATGGATGAAGCCGCGGCCAAGCTCCGTATGGAGCGTGATTCCGTACCAGAGGAACTGGATGAAATCACCCGCCACTTGAAGCAGTTAGAGATTGAACGTGAGGCCATTAAGCGTGAGAACGACCAGCCTAAGATTCAGCAGCTCGACAAGGAGATTGCAGAGTTGAAGGATAAGGAACATGACTTCCGTGCAAAGTGGGAAGGCGAAAAGGCTCTCGTCAACAAAATTCAGCAAGACAAGCAGGAGATGGAGAATCTCAAGTTCGAAGCTGAGCGCATGGAGCGTGAAGGCAATTACGAGCGTGTAGCCGAGATTCGCTACTCTAAGCTGGTAGCCCTTGAAGAGGATATCAAGAAGATTCAGGAGCAGCTGAAGAGCACCCAGGGCGGTGAGGCTATGATCCGTGAAGAGGTGACTGCCGATGATATTGCAGAGGTAGTAAGCCGCTGGACCGGAATACCAGTAAGCCGAATGATGCAGAGTGAGCGCGAGAAACTGCTCCATCTGGAGGAGGAGCTCCACAAGAGAGTCATCGGCCAGGACGAGGCTATCACAGCCGTAAGCGATGCCGTTCGCCGCAGCCGTGCCGGTTTGCAGGACCCTAAACGTCCTATCGCCAGCTTCATCTTCCTCGGCACCACCGGTGTAGGTAAGACCGAGCTTGCCAAGGCGCTTGCTGAGTATCTCTTCAACGACGAGTCAATGATGACGCGAATTGATATGAGTGAGTATCAGGAAAAGTTCAGTGTCACCCGTTTGATTGGAGCGCCTCCGGGGTATGTAGGATACGATGAGGGTGGCCAGTTGACCGAGGCTGTTCGCCGCAAGCCATACAGTGTGGTTCTCTTTGATGAGATTGAGAAGGCTCATCCTGATGTCTTCAACACCCTGCTCCAGGTATTGGACGATGGCCGATTGACCGACAACAAGGGCCGTGTGGTAAACTTCAAGAACACCATCATCATCATGACTTCCAACGCAAGCCGTGAGATGTTGCGAAAGACCTTCCGTCCGGAGTTCCTGAACCGTATCGACGACATCATCACCTTCCAGCCATTGACCAAGGATCAGATTGCCAAGGTTGTGGAGTTGCAGATGAACAGAGCCAAGAAGATGTTGGAGCCTCAGGGCTTCGATCTCCGCTGGACTCCAGCTGCCATCGGTTATCTTGCCGAGGTAGGTTACGATCCAGAGTTTGGTGCCCGTCCAGTAAAGCGTGCCATCCAGGATTACGTCTTGAACGATTTGAGCAAGAAGATTCTTTCAGAGGAAGTAAGTCGTGAGAAGCCAATCACCATCGATTACGTCAAGGATCACGGTTTGGTTTTCAAGAATGACTAAAGCTTCCCTCCGGAAGTCTCAAGAGAACCATAAGATTCAATAGGTTCTATAATATATACACAAGAAAGGTTCCTTCAAGGAGTAACATCCTTCGAAGGAACCTTTTTTATGCTTGACAGCAAACCCTTGCCCCCTTCACACGATACATTCACTGCCAATTTGCCATCAGGCGATTTGACGGTATAGTTGCCCGCCTGTGCTGCGAGAGCACCGAGCAAATAAATACCAGTAATACCAATTTTTTGCTTCATCTTGTCTACATTTATAGATTTAATAATTCTGTCAGTTGTCGGAAATACACCCAAGAAAAGCGAATCTGCTTCAGTTTTCTTCCTCAGATGCAAACCATTTAGTTGCAAAGATAAGCAAAAATTAAGCTGCGGGGGTATACTTTTTGAGCAAAGAAGTGCACATTTTGTTCAAAAATCGATAAAGGCATGAAAAAGAAAGCATAATGAAAGAAAATGAAACGAAATGAAAACCAAAAGCCCCGACATCACGTCGAGGCTCTTGAAGTTTTTGAATGTTTCAGCAGTTGTGTTTTTTATGTAGTTATGATTTATATCTTTGAAAATCAGTTTTTCTTTCTGGGTGCAAAAGTAATAATAAAATTGATGCAAATCAAAAAAAAGACTTTTTTTTATGCAAAAAAGAACGTAAACGTTTGCAAGTTTTGCTCTACCGATAAGGGACCATTAGCAATAAAAAATCAAAAAACATTCGGTTTTATTTTGTATTGTCTGCATTTTACAGTATCTTTGCACCTAATTATATATATAATAGACACGTATACGTAAATGAAAGAATTTGTAATATCAGAAGTCAAGGCGGAAACCGCTGTGCTCGTGGGTCTGATTACCAAGACACAGGACGAAGCCAAGACCAAGGAATATCTCGACGAGTTGGAATTCCTTGCCGATACGGCTGGCGCGGTCACCGTGAAGCGATTCACGCAGAAGGTGGTTTCGCCTAACCAGACTACCTATGTGGGCAAGGGTAAGCTCGAGGAAATCAAGCAATATATCAAGGAAGAAGAGGAGGAAGACAGAGAAATCGGTATGGTTATCTTTGATGATGAACTCTCTGCCAAGCAAATCCGAAATATCGAGCAGGAACTGCAGGTGAAGATTCTGGACCGTACTTCGCTCATCCTCGACATCTTCGCCATGCGTGCACAGACGGCAGCTGCCAAGACCCAGGTAGAGCTGGCACAGTATCGCTACATGCTGCCTCGTCTGCAAAGACTCTGGACTCACCTGGAACGCCAGGGTGGTGGTTCCGGCTCAGGTGGCGGAAAGGGATCGGTAGGTCTGCGTGGACCGGGTGAAACCCAGCTCGAGATGGACCGCCGTATCATCCTGGGCAGAATGAGCCTGCTCAAGGAGCGACTGGCTGAAATCGACAAGCAGAAGAACACCCAGCGCAAGAACCGCGGCAGAATGATCCGTGTGGCCCTCGTAGGCTATACCAACGTGGGCAAGAGTACCATCATGAACCTGCTCTCGAAGAGCGAAGTGTTTGCCGAGAACAAGCTCTTTGCTACCCTCGATACCACCGTGAGAAAGGTGGTGGTAGACAACCTGCCGTTCCTCCTCGCAGATACCGTAGGATTCATCCGAAAGCTGCCTACCGACCTGGTAGACTCCTTCAAGAGTACACTCGACGAGACCCGCGAGGCCGACCTGCTGCTCCATGTAGTAGACATCTCCCACCCTGACTTTGAAGAGCAGATACAGGTGGTAGAGAACACGCTGAAGGAACTGGACTGTGCCGACAAGCCATCGATGATTGTCTTCAACAAGATCGACAACTATTCCTGGATTGAGAAGGAGGAAGACGACCTCACCCCTATGGAGAAGGAAAACATTCCGCTGGAAGACCTCAAGAAGACCTGGATGGCAAAGCTCAACGATGACTGCCTGTTCATCTCGGCAAAGAACAAGGAGAACATCGACGAGTTCCGTGAGGTGTTGTACAAGAAAGTAAGAGAGCTCCACGTACAGAAGTATCCATACAACGACTTCCTGTACCAGGATTATGAATAAACTATAAAAACGTATCAACAATATGAATGACTACAGACCCCTAACCTCCGAGGAAATCGAGGTACTCAAGAGCAACGACTGCTGGGCTGAAGACTGGACATCCATCAATGTCTCAGAAGATTTCAAACCGAACTTCATGCACCGCGTGATGCTCTACGGCGAAGTGAACATCGGCGCCTTCAACAAGAATGTAGAGGTGAGCCAAGGCTTCGTAAAGCACTCTGGCATCAACAATGCCACCCTGCGCAATGTAACTATAGGTGATGACTGCCTCATCGAGAACGTAGGCAATTTCATCAACAACTACAACATCGGGGATGATTGCTACATCTCGAACATCTCTACCATGGAAACCACCGAGGGAGCAACCTACGGTGAGGGCAACCTGGTGAGCGTGCTCAACGAGGTGGGAGAAGGCAACGTCATTCTCTTCAGCGATCTGAACAGTCAGCTTGCCGCCTTCATGGTGAAGCATTTCTCCGACAAGGAACTGAAGGAGAAGATCAGACAGCTCATCAAGACCGACATCGACAACAAGATGCCGGAACGCGGACAGATAGGCAACAACGTGAAGATTGTCAACACCAAGGAGATTACCAACTGTGTCATCTACGACCTCTGCGAGGTAAACGGAGCTTCCCGGCTCAGCGACTGTACGCTGCTCGGTTCGGTTCACGGCAACGTATATGTCGGCACGGGAGTCATCATCGAGAACTCAATCATCGCCGAGGGTTCCAGCGTTATCAACAGCGTGAAGATACAGGACTGCTTCGTGGGAGAAGCCTGCCAGCTGAGCAACGGTTTCACAGCCTCAGCCTCCGTATTCTTTGCCAACAGCTATATGAGCAACGGTGAGGCGTGCGCCGCCTTCTGTGGACCATTCACAGCATCGCATCACAAGAGCAGCCTGCTTATCGGCGGCATGTTCTCGTTCTATAATGCCGGTTCAGCCACCAACTTCTCCAACCATGCCTACAAGATGGGGCCAATGCACTGGGGCATCCTGGAGCGCGGTTCGAAGACAGCCAGCGGTGCCTATCTGCTGATGCCAGCCACCCTGGGTTCGTTCTCCGTATGCTTCGGCAAGCTGATGCACCACCCTAACACCCGCAACCTGCCATTCGCCTATCTGATAGCCGATGGCGACAAGATGTTCCTCATTCCGGGCAGAAACATCACCACCGTGGGCTTGTACCGCGACATCAAGAAATGGCCTAAGCGCGACCTCCGTGCACCGGAAAACCGCAAGAGCATCGTCAACTTCGACTGGCTCTCTCCGTTCTCCGTAGGCGAAATCCTGAAGGGCAAGAAGATATTGGAGAACCTGCGCGAGGTGACGGGCGACAACGTTTCGCAGTACCTCTACCACGAATACATCATCCCGGCTACATCGCTCCACAAGGGCATCAAATACTACGATATCGCCCTGCGCATCTACATGGGTGCCGTGCTGAAGCGAGTTTTGAAGCGCGACCCTTCCATCACCCCTCCTACCACGGAGATAGGAACCAGCGACTGGGATGACCTCTCCGGACTCCTCCTGCCGGTTAGCGAGGAAGACCGCATCATCGCCGACCTGAAGGATGGAACCATCGAAACCATCCAGGAGCTCATCAGCCGCTTCGAGGAGATTGATGCCAACTATCGCGAATACCAGTGGGCATGGACCTACAAGATGATCTGCGACTACTACCACATCTCCGAGATTACCCTGGAGGATGCCAACCGCATCCACGAGGACTACATCAAGGCACGCCGCTCATGGATAGCGGAAATCAAGAAGGATGCCGAAAAGGAGTATGCCATGGGCGATGTGGAGGAAGAGGTTTTCAGAAACTTCGTCAACAGTCTGGACCAGGAAGTGGAATACGAGAATTAATTCATAATGAAGAATTAACAATTTATAATTAAGAAATGAAGATCAAGCACGTTTTGCTGGCAGCTGTCCTGATGGGCAGCCTCAGCGCCACAGCTAAGGATTATCATTACACCACCATCCCCGGTGATGCGATGAAGACACGCATCTATACCCTCGACAACGGTCTGACGGTGTATATGTCAGTCAACAAGGAAAAGCCTCGTCTGCAGGCAAACATCGCAGTGAAGACAGGTTCCAGAAACGACCCTGCCGAAACAACCGGTCTTGCCCACTATCTGGAGCACCTGATGTTCAAGGGAACCCAGAATTTCGGAACCACAGACCATGCCAAGGAAAAGCCTTATCTCGACGAAATCACTCGCCGATATGAGAGCTACCGCAAGCTGACCGACCCTGCACAGCGCAAGCAGGCTTATCACGAAATCGACTCGGTTTCGCAGCTGGCAGCCAAGTACAACATCCCGAACGAGTACGACAAGCTGATGGCGAGCATCGGAAGCCAGGGCACCAACGCCTATACTTCCAACGATGTGACCTGCTATGTAGAGAACATCCCGAACAACGAGATAGAGAATTGGGCTAAGGTACAGAGCGACCGATTCCAGAACATGGTGATCCGCGGTTTCCATACCGAGCTGGAGGCTGTATACGAGGAGAAGAACATCTCCATGGCTAGCGACAACACCAAGGAGTTTGCTGCCCTCTGGAAGCTTCTCACCCCTACCCATCCTTACGGTACCCAGACCACCATCGGTGAGCAGGAGCATCTCAAGAACCCCAGCATCATCAATATCCAGAACTATTTCCATCGCTACTATGCACCGAACAATGTGGCTATCTGCCTGGCAGGTGATTTCGACCCAGACCAGACCATCGCCATCATCGACAAGTACTTCGGTTCATGGAAGAAGAACGAGAATCTCTCCCGTCCTGAGTTCAGCCTGCAGCCGGACATTACTGCCGTCAAGGATACAGCCGTAGTGGGCAAGGAGGCTGAGAACGTGATGCTCGCATGGAAATTCAAGGGCGCCAACGACAAGGAGAGCGATGTGCTCGATGTCATCGAAGACATGCTTTCCAACGGTAAGGCTGGACTGATGGAGGTTGACCTGGAGCAGCAGATGAAGCTGGCTTCTGCCGGAGCCTTCGTCTACGGTCTGCACGACTATTCTGCCTTCATCCTTGCCGGTAATCCTAACAAGGGTCAGAAGCTGGAAGAGGTACGCAGTCTCATGCTCCAGGAGATGGCGAAGCTGCGCCGTGGAGAATTCGACAACGACCTCCTGCCTTCGGTCATCGCCAACAAGAAGCTGAACTTCTACAGAGGTCTCGACAGCAACGACAACCGTGCCAGCATCATGGTAGACGCCTTCATCAACGACGAGAAATGGGAAGACGTAGCCGGCAAGCTGGAACGTCAGAGCAAGCTGACCAAGCAGGACATCGTGGATTTCGCCAACAAATATCTGCGCGACGACAACTTCGTATGCGTATACAAGCGCATGGGCGAGGATACAACCTTGAAGAAGATTGAGAAGCCAGCCATCACTCCTATTCCGGCAAACCGCGAGTATGAGAGTGCTTTCGTCAAGGAAATCAAGAACGCCCAGGTGCCTGAAATCCAGCCTCAGTTCCTCGATTTCAAGAAGGATCTTACCGTAGGCAAGACCAGCAGAAAGCTGCCTCTCGTATACAAGCAGAACACCCAGGACGACCTCTTCAACCTCGTATTCCGCTACGAGTTCGGCGATGAGGATGATATCCGCTACAGCTATGCAGCCCAGTATCTCGACTATATCGGAACCGACAAGAAGAGCGTTTCTGCCATCAAGCAGGCTTTCTACAAGCTAGCTTGCAACTTCAGCGTCTCCCAGGGTTCCAAGACTCTGCAGATCAGCCTCAACGGTTTGAACGAGAACCTTCCTGCAGCTCTCCAGCTGACGGAGGAAATCCTGCACCATGCCAAGGCAGACAAGACCTCATGGAACCAGTTCATCGACCTCATCGAGAAGCAACAGCAGGATGCCAAGACCAACCAGCAGTCAAACTTCAGCCATCTCTGGAGCTACAGCACCTACGGTGCCTACAACCCAATCCGCAACGCCATCAAGACTGCAGACCTGCGCAAGATGGATCCTCAGGAGCTCGTCAATCTTCTGGGTGGACTGAACAACATCGAGCACACCGTGGCTTACTACGGTCCTTACAGCGAGAAGCAGCTCAACGCCCTGCTCGCCAAGGAGCACAAGACAGCCAAGAAGCTTGCTGCCGTTCCTGAGGGCAAGGAGTACAAGATGGAGGAAATCAAGCAGAACGAGATTTATATCGCTCCTTACGATGCCAAGAACATCTATCTGCGTTCTTACCAGAACACCGGAAAGAAGAGCGATGTGAAGGACGGGGGCCTGATTTCTCTCTTCAATGAATATTATGGTGGCGGCATGAATACCATCGTCTTCCAGGAGCTTCGTGAGACCCGCGGTCTGGCTTACAATGCCGGTGCTGCCTACTACACTCCAGTTCGCAAGGACGAGAAGGATTACTTCATGCGTCACGTCATCACCCAGAATGACAAGATGATGGACTGCATCCACGTCTTCGATGAGATTACCGACAATCTCCCACAGAACGAGGCTTCCTTCAATCTTGCCAAACAGAACCTGATGAAGTCTATCCAGAGCCGTCGCGTTACCAAGGCTGGCGTCATCAATGCCTACTTCAATGCCAAGCTGATGGGTATCGACTATGATGTAACCAAGCTCTACTACGAGCAGCTCCCTTCTCTGACTCTCCAGGACATCACGAACTTCGAGAAGCAGAATATCGTAGGCAAGCCATACCGCATGGTGATCCTCGGTGATGAGAAGAATCTTGACATGAAGAGTCTGGAGAAGATTGCTCCTATCAAGAGATTGAGCCAGGAAGAAATCTTTGGATATTGATAATGTATAATTAATAATGTACAATTAATAATGTATAAATTCAGCAGTTATGAAAGAGTATAATTTAATTCTCATAAACCAAAGCAGTTTGCCCTAAGAATCATAAAACTGTATAAATATTTATGTGAACAAAAGAAAGAATATATTCTTTCAAAACAGATTGTTCGCAGCGGCACCAGTATCGGTGCCAATGCGAAAGAAGCTAGCGTAGCTCAATCCAAAGCTGATTTTTACGCAAAATTAAGTATCTCACTTAAAGAAGCAGCAGAAAACCGAATTTTGGTTAGAGACTCTTCACGAAAGTGAATATATTGACGACAAACAATTCGAAAGCATCAATGCCGATTGTACAGAATTATTAAAAATACTTACAAGTATTTTAAAAACAAGAGAAAAAAATAATTATTCATTATAAATTATAAATTATAAATTAATATGACTCCAGATTTTAAGTATGCTCCAATGTTCCAGATTGGAGAGGACAAGACAGAGTATCGCCTTATCTCTAAGGAAGGCGTAAGCACAGCAGAGTTCGAGGGTAAGACTATCCTCAAGGTTTCTAAGGAAGCTCTTACCTTGCTGGCACAGCAGGGTTTCCACGACGTAGAGTTCAAGCTCCGTCGTGAGCACAACCTCCAGGTGGCTAAGATCCTCAGCGACCCAGAGGCTTCAGAGAACGACAAGTACGTAGCACTCCAGTTCCTCCGCAATGCAGAGACTGCCGTTAAGGGCATTCTCCCATTCTGCCAGGATACAGGTACTGCTATCATCCACGGTGAGAAGGGTCAGCGCGTATGGACGGACTTCGAGGACGAAGAGGCTTTGAGCCTGGGTGTATACAACACCTTTACACAGGACAACCTCCGCTATTCTCAGAACGCTCCTCTCAACATGTATGATGAGGTAAACACCCGTTGCAACCTGCCTGCTCAGATTGATATCGAGGCTACAGAGGGCGACGAGTACCGCTTCGTGATGGTAGCTAAGGGTGGTGGCTCTGCCAACAAGACCTACTTCTACCCTATGACCAAGGCTACTATCCAGAATGAGGGCACCCTCCTCCCATTCCTCGTAGAGAAGATGAAGAGCCTGGGTACAGCTGCATGTCCTCCTTACCACATCGCCTTCGTTATCGGTGGTACTTCAGCAGAGAAGAACCTCCTTACCGTGAAGTTGGCTTCTATCAAATATTACGACGAATTGCCTACAACAGGTGATGAGACCGGTCGTGCTTTCCGCGACATCGACCTGGAGAACAAGCTCCTCAAAGAGGCTCACAAGATTGGCTTGGGTGCACAGTTCGGCGGTAAGTATCTGGCTCACGATATCCGTGTCATCCGTTTGCCACGCCACGGTGCAAGCTGCCCTATCGGTATGGGTGTAAGCTGCTCTGCCGACCGCAACATCAAGGCTAAGATCAACAAGGACGGTATCTGGTTGGAGAAGATGGATGAGAATCCAACAGAGTTGATTCCTGAGGAGCTCCGCAACCCAGGTGAGGGTACCAAGGGTATCGAAATCGACCTCGACAAGGGTATCGACGCAGTTCGTGCTGAGTTGAGCAAGTATCCTGTAAGCACCCGTGTCAACCTGAAGGGTACCATCATCGTGGCTCGTGACATCGCTCATGCTAAGCTCAAGGCTCGCTTGGATGCTGGCGAGGAGATGCCAGAGTACTTCAAGAACCACCCTATCCTCTATGCTGGTCCAGCCAAGACTCCAGAGGGTTATCCATGTGGCTCTATGGGACCTACCACAGCCAACCGTATGGACCCATACGTAGATGAGTTCCAGGATTACGGCGCTAGCTTGGTAATGATTGCCAAGGGTAACCGCGGCGATGTTGTTACAGAGGCTTGCAAGAAGCACGGTGGTTTCTACCTCGGTACTATCGGTGGTGTAGCTGCCGTTCTCTCTCAGAGCTCTATCAAGAGCATCGAGTGCGTAGAGTACCCAGAGCTCGGTATGGAGGCTATCTGGAAGATTACCGTAGAGGACTTCCCTGCATTCATCCTCGTAGACGACAAGGGCAACGACTTCTTCAAGCAGTTGAAGCCTTGGACTCCATGCAAGGAATGCCAGAAGTAAATAATTTAAGAAAAATCATGACAATAGTAAGCTCAGGGTGTTTTGCCCTGAGCTTTTTTTTATGATAAGACTGCGCACCACACTTGGCAGGGCAAGCAGCCTTGCTGCCCCCCACCTTCTGACTTTTTGAATTTGTCATAATTAATAAATTTCTACGTCATTTTCGGAAGTGGGCGAAGACGGTTATAGTGGTTACGGTTACAGAAGTTACAGTTTTCAGCGGAGGGGGTACAAGGAATTTTGAGTACTTACAGATTGTAAGTAATAATAATAGATAATAATAATATATAATATATATTATTATTATCTTCTTCTAAAGAGGGAAAAGGAAACTGACTCATGAAAAACTGTAACTTCTGTAACCGTAACCACTTTTGGGGGAAAATCGGGGAAGAGGGCGCAAAGGACAAACGTAGAGTTGGGATGTACAAAACATAGAGAAACTATTTACAGAATATAGTTTTCTTATCTCAAAAATTACGACTTGTTTTTAGGCAAGTTCTCAATAGAAGTGCAAAAATCTGAGGGGGTTTCAGGCTTAATAATCTATACCTGAAAACACCGAGGGGTTTGGGGGCGAGTAGCCCCCATGTATTGAGCTATGTCAAGAAATTCAATGAGCAATGCAATAAAATAAAACGGGGAGACCGCTGTCTCCCCAGAAATAATTATATTTGCATTGCTATGTACAAACAAATTATTTCGGAGCAAAGGTACACAATAAATGTGTTACTCCAAAAGAAAATGAGTAAAAAAGATATTGCCAAGGCAATAAATGTAGATTTATCCACCATTTATCGCGAATTAAAGCGAAATAGTGGTAGTCGTAACCATTACAACTGGGAAACAGCAGAAGCCAA